>RFQF01000001.1 GCA_009925805.1 Flavobacteriia bacterium
TTAACCTAAAAACCAGAGTCGACAAAATCCCTTCCCACGAAAAGTGGGTAAATTTTAGCCGCAAATACTCATTAACCTTTTTTGTTACAGAAGCAATTTAATTGCGCAAAAGTCGTTTCAAAAAGGTTTACAAAGGTTCGAAAAAAATCCCTCCCTTGAGCACTCCTCCAATATTAAATTTTTACACCCTTCTGGCCCTTTTTTTCTGCAGTTCAACCTGCGCTTATGTTTTCGGGCTTTATCAACATCAAAAAAAGTTATTAAACGCAAAAATGTGTGGTTAAACATGTAAAATACACAGCCATCAATTACAGGTTACCGATTTTAAAATTCTTGAATTATTCCAATAAAAAAGCACTATTTTTTTTTTGATGTTAACACAGGGATGTTGATGGTTTTGGAAGGCTTTGGACAACAATAATTTAGCATGATAAATAAACTTTTTAATGACGTATTGCATGTGTTTTTTCCGGACCGTTGTTTGCAATGCGGCTATGAACTTATAGAAACCGAAGCGTTTTTGTGTGTTTTTTGTCATGAAGGACATCAACGCGTCTATTGTTCCCCTTTTACGTTAACGATCTTGGGAGCAACTAACTGTTTTTGTTTATACCATTTCCAGGAGAAAACGCCCACCCAAATTTTAATACACCACTTGAAATATGCATCAAAAAAAGGCATTGGGTTGGAATTAGGGAAAGCCCTAGCCCGAACTGTACCCCCTGAGCATTTACCTCAACTCCTATTTCCCGTTCCGCTTACCTCTAAAAAAAAGTTGTTGCGCGGGTACAACCAAAGCGAATGGATAGGTCGGGGTTTTGAACAACACACAGGAATTAAACTTTGCAGTAACACGTTGATTCGAATTAAACATGCTTCCAGCCAAACCAAACTCAAGAAAGAAGACCGGCTTAAAAATGTAGCAGGAGCCTTTGCTTTGGGGAAGCCTTTGCCACAAGAAATTACGCATGTGGGGATACTGGATGATGTGATTACCACGGGGGCAACACTGTACCAAGTGGTATCGTTGATTAAGAAGCATTCTCCCGAGGTTCATATTACTATCTTTGCAGCAGCGATTGCAAACAGGTAATATGAATCCAGTGCTTATTGTAGGGGGAGGTATAGCGGGAATCTCCTTGGCGCATGCGCTCTTGGATCGAGGCATCGATTTTCGATTGGTTGATGATGGAAAAAACGCTTGTTCTTCGGTTGCCGCAGGAATTGTGAACCCCTTCTCCTTTCGTAGAACGTTACTCACATGGAATGCCAACCCCTTCTTTGCAGAGGCGTTGGATTTTTATCAAAGTGTCGCCGAAAAGCTCGAAACAACCTTTCATACGCCCATAGAAATCCGCCGAGTATTCACCGCTCCCGAGGAACCAATTACCTGGGAACGGCGAAGGATTGACCCGTTGTTCAGCCCGTTTATGTTGCCTTCCGTTTCTTCAGATACCGCATGGGGACCCTATGGCTCAGGAAGGATTCGTGGTTTTTGGGTAGATGCCGCGTGTTTTATCCGAAAAAATCATCGTTTTTTTGAATCTCAAGGATTGCTACTTCGGAAATCGTTTGACACGAAGGATTTCAACGAAACGGAATTGATGTATCAAAAAGAAACCTATTCCAAGGTCGTTTTTGCGCTTGGATACCGCAACAAGGAGTTGCCTTGGTTTAAAGATGTTCCCGTTCAATCCACGCAAGGGGAAGTCCTTACCGTACGTTGGCAAAACAAGGACGAACGCACCTCCATACACCGGAAAATATATGCACTCCCTATTGGTCAACAGCATTTTAAAGTGGGCGCTACGCATAAATGGGATACAGAATCGTTGGTTCCAAGTGAAGAAGCGAAAAAGGAACTGATGGCTAAATTTGAAATATTAACTTCGGATATTGTAGAGGTTATCGACCAGGAAGTTGGTGTTCGGCCTACCTCCCCCGATCGACGACCTTTCATCGGACAGCATGCCGAAATAGAAGGGCTTTTTATTTTTAACGGTTTGGGAACAAAGGGGTATTTAACGGCACCTCCTTTAGCTAAAAGCTGGGTGGAATATTTACTAACCCAGGTTCCTTTAGAAAAATGCGTCGATCCGTATCGATTCTTAGGCACGTAAACTTTCGGTATTTTTGTACCCCATGCAAGATTCCAAG
Source organism: Flavobacteriia bacterium (assembly GCA_009925805.1). Lineage (GTDB taxonomy): Bacteria > Bacteroidota > Bacteroidia > Flavobacteriales_D > Crocinitomicaceae > UBA952. Next base: position 2,158 of record RFQF01000001.1, read on the forward strand.
AATAAAGAATCCCGTTACGATTTGGCCTATTTGCGATTAGCCTTTAGTTGGGCAGAATTGTCGCATTGTTCTAGAAAAAAAGTAGGGGCGATCATCGTTAAGGATAAAATGATCATTTCGGATGGCTATAATGGAACCCCTTCCGGATTTTCCAATGCTTGCGAGGATGAAAACGGTGAAACCCTATGGTATGTATTGCATGCTGAGGCCAACGCCATTCTGAAAGTAGCCAAGTCAACGAATAATATGGACGGAGCTACCTTATACTTAACCCATTCGCCCTGCAAGGATTGTAGTAAACTTGTACTGCAGTCGGGAATTAAGCGCTTGGTGTACATGCATGAATATAAAGACCCCAGCGGCCTCCTTTTTCTGAAAGAAGCGGGGCTTGAAATAATACAGTATAAATCGTTTTAACATGACTGAACCCAAAAAGTTTTATTATCCCATGGTTGCTTCGGTTCTGGTGGTTATTGGAATGGCTATTGGATTTTCGCTACGGCCCAAAATGGATAGCCGGAGAGCCAGTAAGTTTGAAGAAGTCCTTTCCGCATTGGAGGAAAAATATGTAGACAGCGTCGATAAAGACGCGCTGTTTAATCATGCGGTCAATGAAATGTTGCACCAATTGGATCCCCACACACGCTACATAAGCCAAGCAAATTTGCTCAAAGAGCAACAAGAAATGATGGGAAGCTTTGGTGGAATTGGGGTAAGATTTCAACGGATAAACGACACCGTTTGCATTATTTCAGCCATGAAAAACGGCCCGGCTTACCAGGCGGGTATGCGAAGCGGGGACCAAGTTATTTTGATTAATGGAAAATCCTTTACGGGAGCTAAAATTACGAATGACCAGGTCATGGGAACGTTACGAGGGGAGTTAAATACGAAGGTAAAGGTGAAAGTGCTTCGAAACAAGCAATTGCTTGACCTGGTCATTAAGCGGGGTGAAATTGCCATTGAAACGGTAGATTCTTATTTTATGTTGGACGCAAAAACCGGATATATCAAAATCAATCAATTTTCAGTTCCAACCCCGGAAGAATTTCAAAGCGCAGCAAAAAAGCTTTTAGCGGAAGGGATGAACCATCTAGTATTGGATTTACGAGGCAATCCCGGGGGGGTATTAGATGCTGCGGTTGCCATAGCGGATGAGTTTCTTCCGAAAGGAGCAACTATTGTAACAGTGAAAGGAAAATCAGTACCCACGTATACCTCGTATGCCAAGGAAGGAGGCCTCATGGAGTCGATACGTCTTTCGGTATTGGTGGATGAATCATCAGCTTCAGCCTCGGAGGTATTAGCGGGAGCCATTCAAGACAATGATCGAGGTTTGCTGTACGGACGAAGAACCTACGGTAAAGGACTTGTTCAACAAGATCAGCTGTTGCGCGATGGAAGCAGCGTGCGTATGACTATTTCGCGCTATTACACGCCCTCCGGGCGAACCATACAACGACCCTATAAAGGAGGTTATGAAAGTTATATGAAGGATGAACTTAGGTACCGCGAAGGGGAGCTTTTTAATCAAGATTCTATTCCGATGGACAAAAGCCAAGCCTTTAAAACCAAGAAAGGGAGAACGGTTTATGGAGGAGGAGGAATTGTTCCAGATGTTTTTGTCCCCTTGGATAGCAGCGAAGTGTCAATGCTTACAAGTTTGCTTTTTACCCATCAAGTTTTTAGTGGCTACGTTTTCAAATTTTTGCAAACACAACCTAACCCTTGGAATTCTGTGCAAGCACTGGCTAATTACCAATTTACAGATAGGCAGTGGGGCCAATTTAAACGATTTGCATCCGATCAATTGCGTCTAGAGGGGGTTGATTTGCTGATCAGCCAAGAAAAACAACGGCTTATACCTTGGATAAAGGAAGAATTTTCAAGGCAATTATGGCAGGAATCCAATGAGCTTAGATTTCGGTTAGGCAAGGACCGGGAGATAACTCGAGCGCTTTAAGGGCAATTCGCATCCTTTACAAGGGATTGATACCTGAGTCTACAAGGGTATCTTTTCTCCAACTTTTTTGAAAACTCAACAACAAACTTGGAAGCAAAATAAGGTTAGTGAACATTCCTGTGAGTATGGTAATGGAGATTAACAACCCTAAGGCTTGTGTTCCCCCAAATTGAGACAAGGTAAATAGGATAAACCCGAAGAACAAAACAATCGAAGTGTATGCCATTCCTAAACCACTGTCCTCAAGCGCTTTTATCAATAGTTCTGATTTGGAAAGTTCCGGAAATAACTTGATTTCCGTTTTTAATTTAGCCAAAAGTAAAATAGCGTCGTTTACTGTAATGCCAATAGCAATTCCAAAAATGATCAGGGTAGAAGGCTTCAAAGGAATACCAATAAAGCCCATTAATCCGGCAGTAATGATTAAAGGAACAATATTAGGAATCATGGTAGCAACATTTACGGAGAAAGACCGAAAGAGCATAAAAATAATCAATGCGATGAGCAAAATAGTGAAAACTAAGGTTTGTAATAAATTGCCAACTAAATATTTAGTGCCTTCAGCGACCACCACGGAAATCCCTGTGAATGTTACTTGTATTCGCTGCTTTGCTACAAGTTCCTTGAGTATGGGAAGGGTATTTTTTGCTGCTCGATAGCCGTAAATTTTCTCCGGATTTTCCTCTAACTCATGTAAAAGCGTCTCATTGCCTTTTGAAACCGCATCAATAAAATCATTGGCCAAGGAAGTGTTTTCCATTAATGAATCAAAATACGGTTTCTTCCCCGCTTCATAGGAATGCAAGAAACGTTCTAATTGCTTTTGATTTGGATTAAATACTAGGTCAACTTTAGCCTTGAGCGAATCTACTTTATTTGCAACGATATAGGACCCCAAGTCTTTCATTTGTGCCCTGATGCGCAAGTTCTTTGTGGTTGTGTCGACAAGATCTTTGATGGAAACACGTGAATTATTAACGCTGTTAAGGTTAAAATTATTCATGTATTCTTTCAAGATCATCAATTCGCGTTTGTTGGGTGTTCGATAATACGAGGAGTCGTTATCGTGCAGGGACATATTCAAAAACTTTAACAAATCAATGTAGGATAAGCTCTTCGAAAAAAGGGGTTCTTTACGCAATATTTCTTGAGTCTCCTCCACTTGTCCCATTAACGTTTTATTGAATACACCCGAATGCGAACCATAGTTAACGAGAATTTCGAACGGTATGGTGCCTCCAAAATGGTTTTCCATATAGGTAAAATCTTGAGCAAGGGGATCTTCTTTGAGGATATCTCCTGTCACGTTTCCGGTCACCTGAATGAAATTCATCCCCCAAATACCGCCAATAACTAAGAAAACAGTAATAACGTAAACAGCTTTACGACGCTTTTGGACAACGTGTAACAAACCTTGTATGAACTTTTGAGAAGCAGTTTTGGACAAAAAGGCTAAATGTTTAGGTTTTGGAGGCCCAGAATAACTCAGAATAATTCCCACAAGAATCAAGGACAAAATAAACACAACCATTACGTTGATGCTGGAAATAATGCCAAATTCTGCCAATCGTTCGCTGCTGGTAAAGGTGATGAACCCAATGGCCGTAGTTAGATTCATCAGAAAGGTTACAGGACCGATATATTTAAGTGTTACATAGATGCTTTTTGTTTTGTTGGAAGTCAACAAATATTCTTGATAATACCGGGTAATAATATAAATGATGTTGGGTACGCCAATGATTACCAACAATGGGGGTACTACAGCCATCATCGGAGTAATAGGATAACCGAGAAACGCGGCCATTCCTAAGGCCCAAATAATTGAAATACCTACAATGATCCCACAAATGAACATCATCCGAATCGAACGATAGAAGTAATAAATGAACGCGATAGAAATGACCAAGGATAAGGTAAGAAAAAGGTAAAGTTCCTGCATGATCCGTTCGGTCATCGTATATCTAAAATGGGGCAGACCGGTAAAGCGCATGGGCCCTAGAGAACCTTCATATTGTCGAGCTATGGACTCTATTTTAGCCACCACGCGAGCATTTTTTTTATCCTTTATAAATTTCTCGTCGAGACTAATTAAGATGAGTGAGGCCTTGGCTTTTTCATTATAAAGAATATTATCGTAAAAAGGATTGCTGCGGATTAAATGCCGAATGGCTTCAATGTTTTTTTCTTTATAGGTAGTATCAAAGAAAACCCGATGCGATACAAATTGTTTTTTCGCATTATTCGTGTCTTTTGTAATGTAAAACAGATTGGCTTCAGAGATCACGTGCTCAACCCCAGGGAGGGCTAATATTCTATCCCCAAGTACTTTGAGTTTTTTGAAATTGTCCGGGTTATACAGATTTTTCGAAGAGAAAACCACCACCATCGTTGAGCCGTCTTCTCCAAATTGTTGCTTGAATTTTTGATATTCCAATTGAACGGGATGGTCGTTTGGAAGAATAATCCCATACCGGTTATCCACTTCGATTTCCGTCACCAAAAAATAACCAAAAAACGAGGTAATAAGCGCAATTATGGCTAAAATGTAGAGTCGATTTCTTAAAACGATGCTTGCAAGTTTACGCCACATTATGTTGTCAATTTTTAGGAATGAATTGGTGGTCATTCAAATAAAATAAACCCCGAATTACGGGGTTATTATCAGTACTCGAGGCGGGACTTGAACCCGCACGGGCAAATGCCCACAGGATTTTAAGTCCGGCGTGTCTACCGATTCCACCACTCGAGCAATCCTAGAGCGAGAAACGGGATTCGAACCCGCGACTTCAACCTTGGCAAGGTTGCGCTCTACCAACTGAGCTATTCTCGCATTTAATGTCCATGTATGGACATCAAGGGTACAAAAGTACGAAAAACATTTTTTTTACCAAAAATCCATTACCCCCCAATGAGTTTTTTGATTTCATGAAGTTTAATCAAAGCTTCTACGGGAGTTAAACCATTAATATCGATAGACAATAAGGCCTCATGAATTTGTTCTAACACCGGATCGTTTAATTGAAAAAAACTCAATTGAACCCCTGGAGCACCTTTCTTTGCTGGAGGTATTTCCGTCGGTATTTCCGTTTTTGCATGTAAGGCTTCCAATTCCTTAAGCACAACCTCCGCTCGCGAAACGACCCAATCGGGCATCCCCGCGATCCGCGCCACATGGATACCAAAGGAATGTTCGCTCCCCCCCTCGACCAATTTGCGCAAGAAAAGGATGTTTTTTCCGATTTCCTTAACCGCCACAGAATAATTTTTTATTCTGGTAAAGCGCTGTGCCATTTCATTCAACTCATGGTAATGGGTAGCGAATAGGGTTTTTGGACGGTGTTTGGGGTTTTCATGCAAATACTCCGATATAGCCCAAGCAATGGAAATACCATCGAAGGTGCTCGTCCCTCGTCCGATTTCATCCAAAATAATCAAACTGCGATCCGACAGGTTGTTGAGAATACTGGCGGTTTCGTTCATCTCCACCATAAAGGTGGATTCCCCCGCCGATAAATTATCCGAGGCACCAACCCGTGAAAACAACTTATCAACTACTCCAAGGGTCGCTTTTTTTGCCGGCACAAAGGAACCCATTTGGGCTAAAATTACGATCAGAGCCGTTTGTCGAAGCAAGGCGCTTTTTCCACTCATGTTCGGACCAGTAATCATCAATATCTGTTGTACATCATTGGATAAAAACACATCGTTTGCAACGTAAATTTCACCGGGCTTGAGTGTTTTTTCAATCACAGGATGCCTTCCCTCTTCAATATGCAGCACGTGGCTGTCGTTGATTTCCGGACGGCAATAATCCTGGTCTTTGGCCAATTGAGCTAAGCCACACAAAACATCTAATCGCGCTATTGCCTGAGCATTGCGTTGAATGTCCTCCACATGGACGACCAGGGATTGCACTAATTCTGTATATAATTCTTGCTCAATTTCTAGGATTTTGGATTCTGCCCCAAAGATTTTGGATTCATAGGATTTTAACTCCTCCGTGATGTAGCGTTCTGCATTCACCAAGGTTTGTTTTCGAATCCACGATTCTGGGACTTTATCTTTGTGCGTGTTACGCACCTCTATGTAATACCCAAAAACATTATTATAATCTATTTTCAAACTGCTAATTCCTGTTTCATGGGCTTCACGTGCTTGCAATTCCTCCAAATATTCTTTTCCACGGGTTGAAATATTGCGCAATTCATCCAATTCGGCGTGCAATCCTTCTCGAATCACCTGACCCTTACCAACATGGATTGCTGGTTCTGTGTCTAAGGTGTTGTCAATCAGTGAAATTAATTCATGGCAATCGCGAAACGCCTCCAGTAGGTGAACGATGGCTTCGGTGGAGCGGCCCTTGGACAGTGCTTCCCGAATTGGGCCTAACAGACTCAAGGTACGATACAAATGCCGCAATTCTCGGGGGTTTACTTTCCCCACCGCTACTTTGGACATTAAACGTTCTAAATCGCTGCAATTGGTTAAGAGAGAACGTACCTGCTGCGTTGTCTCGATGTCATGAAGGAGCCAATCTACCGCAGACAAGCGTTGTTCAATGAGCGGAATGTTCGTTAAAGGCATGATCAACCACCGTTTGAGTAAACGGCTACCCATAGGAGTAACCGTGGTATCAATGACATCCAACAAAGCAATGCCTTGCTCGTGCTGCGGAAACAATAATTCCAGATTGCGGAGGGTGAAACGGTCCATCCAAAGGTGTTCATTTTCGTCTATTCGGGAAAATGAGCGAATATGATGCAGGGTGCTCAATTGATTTTCTTTGACATAATGCAAGGCAGCGCTCGCGGCAATCACCCCAAGGCCGCAATTCTGAACACCGAATCCAAGAAGATTTTTGGTAGCAAAGTGTGTGGTTAAATGATCGGTTGCAAAATCTTCGGTAAACACCCAATCCTCGAGACGATAATGGAATTCTGTGGGACGTTGCAAGGCCATAAAAGCTTCCTGTTGCTGTTTTTGGAAAATAATTTCTGCCGGTTTGAATACCGAAAAAAGCTTTTCTATTCGATCCACGCTTCCTTGTCCTAGAAAAAAATCTCCCGTGGAAACATCCAAAAACGCCACCCCAACCTCTGTTTTACCAAAAAATACTGCCGACAGATAATTGTTGGTTTTTTGGGTTAATAATTGGTCATTGAAAGCTACCCCCGGAGTCACCAGCTCCGTTACCCCGCGCTTAACAATGGTTTTAGTCATCTTCGGATTTTCCAACTGATCGCAAACGGCCACCCGTTGTCCTGCGCGCACCAATTTGGGTAAATAATTTTCTAAGGAATGGTGAGGAAAGCCCGCAAGTTCTATTTCCGCGGCGGCGCCATTTTTCCTTTTCGTTAAAACAATGCCTAGGATTTTAGAGGTTTTGACGGCGTCTTCACCAAAGGTTTCATAAAAATCTCCTACCCGAAATAATAACAAAGCCCCAGGGTGTTTGCTTTTAATTTGATGGTATTGCTTCATCAAAGGAGTTTCATTGCTGTTGTTCGATTTCGCCAAATGGGTGGGATTTTAGATTTAAGCTCTAAATTAGCAGGAGTTCATCGAAAATCAAAATCCATCCATTACGACTTATCAACATGAACACCAAACGAAAATTATGGGAATTAAACCGCCTTTCCGCAGAAGAATTTTCCCAAAAGGAAAAAATACCCATCGTAGTCCTCTTAGACGACCTTCGTTCGTTTGAAAACGTAGGTTCTGTTTTTAGAACCGCGGATGCTTTTGCCATAGAGGAAGTCGTCCTGTGTGGAATTACGCCTAAACCGCCTCATCGTGAAATTCACAAAACAGCCTTGGGGGCTACAGAAACGGTTGCGTGGAAGTATTTTTCAACCACCCTGGAAGCTGTCATGCACTACAAAAACCAGGGATATTCGATTTTTTCCGTGGAGCAGGCATCCCGTACACAGCCCTTGCATCAATTGAACCTGAGCACCTCGGAAAAAGTAGTGCTTGTTTTCGGAAATGAGGTGCACGGAGTGAGGCAAGACGTGGTAGACGCCAGCGATGCGGTTATGGAGATTCCTCAATTTGGCACTAAACACAGCTTGAATGTCAGCGTTTGTGTAGGCATTGTTCTATGGGAATTTTCAACCCAGCTGAATCCAGCCTTAAGTAGTTGAACAAAGGGTGGGCAAAAGGTATCCTTGTTGCATGTCATGGATTTCTTACCGATAATACCCCAGGGTTCGTATCGTTTCTTCCACGGAATCCGGCACCAAATATTTGATGCTTTTGTTTTGTCGAATCAAGTTACGTATGTAACTGGAAGAGAAAGGTAAGACCGTTAATTGATTCAAATACTGAATTTGGGCTCCGTCGAAGGTGGGGGATGCATGAATTTTCGTGTTTTCTTGCATTACTCGCGGATAAACCAAAAGGCGATAATTTCGAAGTATGTGTTCGTAATTGTACCAAGAATCAAAACTACGGAGGTTGTCCTCCCCTAAGATCAGGGAAAACTCATGCTCCGGGTATTTTTCCTTGAGATGGGTTAGGGTAACGCTTGTATAATAGGGGGGAGAAAGGTGAAATTCAATGTCTGAAACGCGAAATCGCGGGTTTTCATAAAGGGCGTCGCGCAACATATTTAAGCGGTGTGTATCTGCCAACAAACTCTCTTTTTTTTTCTGAGGATTTTGGGGCGTTAGCACAAACCATAGTTGCGCTATATCGCTTTCATTCAACACCCCTTCCGCCAAGATAAGATGCCCCATGTGCAAGGGGTTAAAAGAACCGAAAAAAAGGCCCACTTTCATAAGGCCAAAAAGGTAGTAACGCGGTCGATGGCCTCGGATACCGCAGTGGGTAAATCTTCGTTCAAAATTCGAACATCGAAATGGGAGGATTGGGCAAGCTCCCAGCCCGCCTTTTCAATTCTCAAGGCGATTCGATCCGCACTTTCCGTCTCCCTACTTGTTAAGCGCTCTTTTAAAACGCTGATACTCGGAGGTTCAATGAACAGTGCCAAGGATCGATCCTTGAATAAGGATTTTAGATTTAATCCCCCGACCACATCGACATCGAAAATAACCACCTTTCCCTCATCCCATAAGCGATTAACTTCGCTTTTCAGTGTGCCGTAATAATGGTCTTGGTAAACCTCTTCCCACTCAATGAACGCATCGTTTTGTATGGCTTGTTTGAACCCTTCCAATCCCAAAAAATAATAATCTTTGCCGTGCGTTTCATTCGCCCGAGGATCACGCGAACATCCTGAAATGGAAAAAGCCAAGGCGGGTATAGCTTCCATCAGGCAACGCACTAGGGTCGTTTTTCCTGCACCTGAAGGGGCAGAAACGATAACACTCTTGCCATAATTGGGAGCATCAAAGGACATTTTGTACTTGTTCTTTTAATTTTTCAAGGTGATTTTTCATTTCAACAACCGTGCGTTGCATCATGGCATGGTTGCTTTTGCTTCCCAAGGTATTAATTTCTCGCCCCATTTCTTGAACAATGAACCCGAGCTTTTTACCGCAGGAAGTCGAAGCATTCACCGTTTCATTAAAATAGGCAAGGTGACTTCGCAAGCGTATTTTTTCTTCCGAAACATCCAATTTATCCAGATAAAAGAGCACTTCTTGTTCCAAGCGCACTCCGTCGAGTTGTTCTGCAGGAAGCGTTTGAATGGCCAGTTCCAACCGTTGACGCATGGTAGCATAGCGCTCCTTTTCGTAAGGGTCAAGTTGGGATAATAAATTTTCAATAGCACCGAGCACTTCTTCAAGGTCTTTTCGCAAATGGCTTCCTTCGGAAAGGCGGAAATTTTGAGCGGCTAATAGCGTTTCCTCTAAGAGGGAAAAAACAAACGCCTTTTCCTCCTCCGAGGTTTCAGTGCTGTTGGTTTTTATAACTCCTGGCATGTGCATCAAAGCGTTCGTCCAATCCTTAATAGGCAGGTTATTGTCTTCGGAAAAACGCTTGAGTTGATCCATATAACCTTGTGCTAAGCGCCAATCAATCGTGTCATTCGCCTGCATTTCATGGTCTTCTTGATAGATGCCCAATTCAATTTTTCCGCGCTCCAAAGTTTCAGCAATTCGCGTTCGGATTTCAGGCTCAAAAGATCTAAATGCGTTGGGTAATTTTAGGGATACATCCAACCCTTTGCTATTCAGCGATCGAATTTCGATGGAAAACTTCTTCCCTTCAAAAACCCCGTTGCTTTTCCCAAATCCCGTCATCGACCACATAACAATTCTTTTTTCAAAGGTAAGAAATTGTAGCTAGTATAAGAAGTTACTCTTGAACTAGCTGCCGCAATAGTTCCTCAAAATCCCGTTTTAATTCCTCAAAATGATTTCCTGTTCCTGGGCCATCGAAACCCACGTGCACCTGCTTAATGATCCCTTGTTTGCTTAAGAACAACGTGGTCGGAAATGCAAAGACGCCATTCAGGGCATTAAATACTGTCCCGGCTTGTTTTGTTGTAGCTTCGCCTCCCAAAAATGCAGGGTAATTCAATCCAATTTTTTGGGTATACCTTTTTAACCGCTTCAGCCGATCTTTATCCGTCATTCCATTTTCAAAGGCCACCAGAATGAATCGAACTTGTTCAAATTCAGGTTGTTGCTTAAGCGTTACGAAATACCGTGTTTCATCTAAACAATTCGGACACCAGGTTCCCATGATTTGAATAACGGTAGGATGACCTCTAAAATCGTTATCCGATAAGGTGCGATTTTTACCTTTCATGGTTTTTACCTTAAGGACCAGGGGAAGTGTAGCATCGATGGGATAGGAAAGACCGAAAGGAGAGGATAGCGTAGCGTTGTTATCGACCACGGCTTGCCAGGTTGCGCGGTATGTTGTACCGGAATAAAAAACACCTTCAATCGAGTCAACGGCAAGTTTTTTCGCTTCGAAGCGAAAGGCATGTACCCCATCAAAACAGCTTAAAATCAGCGTGTCGTTCACAACCCCACCGCTTAGATAGCGATAGTCTCCGGTAGCGGTGCGAAAGGTTCCTGTTACCTGACTTCCCGCTTGTTCAAATTCACCTACGGCATTAAAACTGGACGCCCCTTCGTTAAAACGAACCCGGTATTTTCCTGAATAGTTGCTGGGTTGTGTGTCAAGCGTCAAATCTAGCCGGGGATTTTTTTTGTCTAACGGAAGGTAAAATTGAAAAGGATAGTACTTCGGTGCAATTTTGTTTAAGTTGAGCCAATATCCTCGATGCATGGTGCCATGAAATACAAGTTGGCCGGCAATCTCGGGAAATTCAAAGTACAATGTGTCCTTTTCTCGTTTTATAAAACGCATGCTTATGGTTTCGTTGCCATTGTGTATCAATAGTAAAGGCTTAGGGTTCGCGTTAAAGTGCAAATCAAACGGGACGGTCAATCGATCGTTCATGGCAATTTCCCCATGGAAATGATTTTGGGAAAAAAGCACTATTTTTCCAAAGCAAAATAGCATGGAAAGCATAGGACCGAAAGAGAACCGATTAAACTCGCCTGAATTTTTATTTTTCATAATGCAACGATTTTGGAGTAAAATTAGTCATTCGACCTGAGCCTATGGAAGATGTGCAGCTCGTAAAGGAGTGTTTAAGCGGCAAGGCCAGGGCTCAAAAAACGTTGTTTGATAAGTTTGCCCCCCGGATGATGGCTGTTTGCTACCGGTACATGAAAGACAAAAGCGAATCGGAAGATGCCTTTCAGATGGGTATGGTCAAGGTGTTTTCAAAACTATCAGAATTCAAGTTTGAAGGCCCCTTGGAAGGTTGGATACGCAGAATAATGGTAAATACGTGCTTAGATCAATTGCGGAAGAATCAGCGATTTATCGGGGATGTTGCCTACGACGATGTTGCGTATAAAATGGAAGTGCAAGAAACCATAAGTTCTGAACTTCATGCAGAAGTATTGATGGCTTTGGTTCAGGCAATGCCAACCGGTTATCGTGTGGTGTTTAACCTGTTTGCGATTGAAGGATTTTCGCATCAAGAAATTGCCGAACATCTTGGAATATCGGAAAGCACCTCGAAATCTCAATACCTCAGGGCAAGGGCTTATTTACGGCAACGAATTGAAGAAAAAACACATGAAAAAGGATCGTTTTGAACAGTTAATGAAAGAGCAATTAGGCAAGCATGAAATGCCTGTTGACCCCGCCTTGTGGAAAAAAGTTTCAGCGCAGGCCGGTCTTTCTTCCGGAGGCGCCGGTCTTGGATTGGGTGCTTGGATTGGTATTGCTTCGAGCTTAGTTGCCATCACGGCAGGATTGTTCTATTTTACGACTTCAAAAAAAGACGTTACGAATGGTCCGTCGAAAAAAGAGGAAGCAAAAACTACAGTTAAGGAACCTGTAAAAACAGATAACAATGGTACAAAATCTAATGGAGGGTTGGCTTATGTTCCTGTTGAACCGGATACTACTGAGCTCATAATCAATTGTTCCCTTGGGGAGGATAGGCATGAAAAACCAATAGTTGTTCTTGACACTAAAAACCTTGAACTCGTCGATTCACAAGACACTCATGAACAAACTTCAACAGAGCTTAGTACCCAAGGTATTTCGGCTTTACAAAACACTTCAAATACCGAGTTGATTTCTAAAAAAGAAAACGCGATTGAACAAACATCAAAGAACCTTCAAGCCAAGGCCATCGTAATGCCCAATGCGATAACTCCGAACAGCGATGGAGTCAACGACGTTTTAAGCTTGGATATCGAAGGACTCACCGACTTCAATGTGGTTATTTTAGACGCCTTGAACCAAGTGGTGTTTTCTTCTACGGATCCTAAATTTGTTTGGAACGGGTTGCTTCAAAATGGAGACCCGGCCCCCTCAGGGACCTACCAATACTATTATACGGCAAAAAATGAACGAGGTGAATGGTGTCATCAGTTTTCGACGCTCACTTTGCTTCGCTAATCCTTTGGGTTTTTCAGAAATATTGTATATTTGCCCCCTCATTACGAGGCCCCGGTGGCGGAACTGGTAGACGCGCTGGATTCAAAATCCTGTTCTTTCGAGAGTGCCGGTTCGATTCCGGCCCGGGGTACTAAAACCCAAAGTTCTTCTTAATCAGAAACAGCTTTGGGTTTTTTCGTTTCAATTTCCCCAAAATCAAAAGGGTATTCCTTAATTTATCTTCCTTCAACAACATTCCTAATTCCTTAAAAACCCCTAAGTAATCTATAATTGTGTATTTTTGAAAACATGCGAAAAACCGCCGTTTTAAACATTAAAGAACTCCTTCAGGTGCGGTCGTTGCCTGCCAAACCTTTAACAGGAAGCGAGCTGTCAAAAGTCCCCGCCTTAAAAAACGCCTATCTTTTACTTCACAACAAGGAAGTGGTTGATTTTGGAGAAATGGCCTCGTTGAAGGAATTCGAGCTAGAGGGATATGAGACGCTTGATGCAGCGGATCGTTTTGTGTTTCCGGCGTTTTGCGACTCGCACACGCATAGCGTATTTGCTGCGCCCAGGGAACAAGAGTTGGTAGATAAAATTAATGGATTGACCTATCAGGAAATAGCGGCTAAAGGCGGCGGAATCTTGAACAGCGCAAAAAAAGTTCAGGAAATGTCAGAGGAAGCGTTATTCCGAATATCCTTGGAAAGAGTAAAACAGATGATAGCCGGAGGTACAGGAGCGCTTGAAATAAAAAGTGGTTATGGTTTAACCTTAGAAAATGAACTTAAGATGCTTCGCGTCATTCAACGCATTAAAGCACAGGTGGATATTCCTATCAAAGCAACATTTCTTGCGGCACATGCGCTTCCTGTTGAATTTCAAGGAAACAAGGAGGGTTTTATGAATGAGGTCCTACAACGTTGGATTCCACGCGTTCTCCAGGAGGGCTTAGCGGATTATATTGATTTGTTTTGTGAGGCCGGTTATTTTGATGCAGAGGATATTCGATTAACCGCTCATGCAATTCAAGGAACGTCCATAAAATTGAAAGTTCATGTGAATCAATTCACGGTCCTAAATGGGATAGAAGTTGCGGTGCAACACGAGGCAATATCGGTAGATCATTTAGAAGTTCTTGAAAAGGAGGATTTGGCTGCTTTAAAATCAGGAACAACCGTTGCGACCTTGCTTCCAGCATGTTCGTTTTATTTAAACATTCCTTTTTCACCCGCCAGGGATTTAATTAAGGAGGGGATTCCTATCGCTTTGGCTAGCGACTTTAATCCGGGTTCCTCACCCACATCTAATCTATTTTTTGTTTGGTCACTTGCTTGTGTGAAAATGAAATTAACTCCGGAAGAGGCGTTTAATGCGTTAACGATCAATGGGGCATTTGCCATGGGCTTACAAAAAACGCATGGAGCCATTTTTAAAGGGTACCAGGGAAAACTAATTCTTACTGCAAAAGCGCCCTCGCTGGCCTATTTCCCCTATGCCTTCGGCGCCACGCATATTCATGAAATCTTAAACTAATGAAGGGAGTGATTGGGATAATAGGGTGTCTTTTTTGCCTTGCTGAAGGCTTTTCACAAAAGTATGAACCCTCGGGAGAATTATTGTGGGAGGTAGATAATGGCAAAACGAAATCGTATCTATGGGGGACATTACACAGCAATGACAAGGAACTATTTAGCTTTCCCGACTCGTTATTTTGGGCATTTCAAAGGAGCAATCGAGTTGCAGTAGAGGTAGATTTATTCGCGTACTTTTTAGATAAAAACCCCATTATTGAAGAACGGACATTGCTATTTGATCAACGCGGTAAACTGTATACTTCGTCGGATGAACCCACGAAAACATATTATGGGACCGAAGATGGAATGCCGCAATTCATGGATGCTTTTTTTCAAGAAGAGGCCGAGCGAGCGGGTAAAACGGTCGTTGCTTTAGAAACGCCTAGCATGCAAACACAAGCGCTCCGGGAAACGCCCTTTTTTGACAACGATATAATGGTACGAACCTCCGAGAAGGCGTGGTTGAAAACCTATTACTTTCAAGGAAGAATAGCCGCAATTGACCAATTGATTCGGAGTAAATTCGCAGGGCAAAACCAAACATATCGCGCATTAATTGAAAAAAGAAACCAGCATATGGCGGATCGATTTTTCGCCGAAACGAAGTCAAATTCTGTTTTTTGTGCCGTTGGGGTTGGACATCTCTATGGAGAAAAAGGGCTGATTAATCTGATGCGTGGTAAGGGGTATCGCTTACGGCCGATGTCCTTAACGATTTCGAATCCCAATCAACGCATAGGTTTTCCTACATCAAGAAATGTTGAATTCTTAGATACCCTTGATGGGAGTCTGATCAAAGCAACGTTTCCTGGGGTACCAAGAAAGGTTTATGAGGGGCTAGTTTTCAAGGAGCTGGGTCAAGGAAACACGTATGAACTGCATTGGTACCCAAGAGATACTGCGTTTTCGTTGTTAGAATGTGCAGAATTGTTCATTACCCCGCCCCTGAAAGGAACGTATACTTTGGGAGTTTTGGATGACGGAACAGAATATGTGCAAGGATTGAGCGATGCTTATCCGGAACGTTTGGCTTGGAAAAGAGTTCTCGTCAATGAAAAAAAAGTGTTGGTTATCAGTTGCCAAGGCGGAAATAAGTTCATGAATTCGGATCGGCCTGCCCAGTTTTTTAATAGCGTTGTTATAGAATGAAAGCAATTCCATCTTCCGACCTGGAAAAGTTCTTTGATGTGCCTTTTCTGTTTGTTTTTACCCCGTTTCAAGAGGAATTGACGCTTCAAGTAACCGCGCATTTATCTTCTTTTCACGTCTTTGATTGTTCAAACAAGGCCTTAGTGAACCGTCTTAATAAGTTACAACAAGAGGAAATTACCTTTTTGTTTTCCCAGGCGGAAACGTCGTTGTTTATTTATGCAGACCGACTCAAGTCTTTCCGTTTTTTAAGTAAAACGATGAGGGAAAACAACCTGAAATTTCTTGCATTTGGCCAAAGCAAGCTACGCATTGAAGCAATGGCGAAAGAAGCAGGGACGGAGGGGTGGTATTTTCTTTTACCTTGTTTTTCTGAGACCATACATCGTGTAGGCGTTTTCAATGCAGCCTCTTTCTTGTCGCGCGCACTAGTTTATGGAATGCGAAATGAGGTTGGTGTTGCATTTAATCCAAGCGCGATGCCTTGGTTGGTCAGTGGAAAATCACATCGAATAAATAAACCCGAGTATTTGGAAAAAATGCTCGTTTTTTTAGCAATGAACAGCCATAAAACATTAGCATACAATGAGATTGGAACGTGGTGCGGATCGGACAACGAAACGGCACAAAGGTATGTGTGGATGCTGGAAGATTATGGATTAGTGGTTCCGTTAAAAGCGTATGCTACCGGAAAAAAGTACGAATATTTGAAAGGAATTAGAGTAGGATTCTTGGATAACGGAGTCCTTAACTATTACAGAAATAATTGGGCAGAACTTGATTTTCGAGCCGATGTGATGGAGTTATGGAAGAATTGGATAATTTCCGAATTAATCAAAAAAGATCAGAAAAACGGGGTAAAAAACGCATACTTCTTTTGGCAATCCCATACGCGGCAATCCATTGATTTATTGGTTTTTTCGGAAGATGGTTCAAAAAAAGGGTACCTTATCCTTTGGAAAACGAAACGCGCAATAAACCCACCCCCGTTGTTTATCAAATACTATCCAGATATCCCCATATACGTCATCAACCCATCCAACTATTTAACTTTTTTAATGCCATGAAGACTTTTATTGAGTCATGTGTCGATAGAATGGTACAGAATCATTCGAATCCCGAGGATTTATTCGTGGTTATCCCCTCCAAACGAGCAAAAAAATACTTACAGGAACAGTTCGTTAGAACCTATAATAAAACGATTTTTTTGCCTGAAATTCTGACCATTGAAGAATTGGTTCAGCAAGGGGAAACTCAACCCATTTTGGATAAAACCCGCCAAATTTTTACGTTATACGAAGTAGCTAAAACCCTTCCCACGTTTGAAAGCCTCACCTTCGAGGCGTTCCTAGCGTGGGGACCTATTGTACTGAATGATTTTGAAGAGATAAACCGTTATTTATTGGATCCTGTTCAAGTATTCAAGAATCTATTGTCCATTAAAGAACTCGAAAGCTGGAATCTAGAAACAGGGAAGGAATTATCGGAGAGTCAACAACAATTTATGGGGTTTTGGGATGTGTTGCCAACACTCTATGATCAATATGTTGAAACGTTGAATCAGCGAGGTCAAACGACCCCGGCGCAGTTAATTCGAAAAAGAGCGGCTCAACCCGAATCCTTGATGTCGGATAAAACGACTTATTTTATAGGGTTTAATGCGTTATCTAAAGCCGAACAACGAATAATACACGCATTTCTTCAGGCAAAAAAAGGAGCATACTGGATTGATGCAGATGAATTCTATTTCCATAATTCGATCCATGAAGCAGGACTGTTTCTTCGAAAAAACAATGCGTTTTTTGGGATAAATAAACCGCAATTCCTCGGGGACCATTTAAGCAGTAAACCTTTGGATATCCAACTAATTGCGTGTCCTCAGACGAGTGGTCAGGTGAAAGTTGCAGCCACGGAATTAGCCAAACTGGATTCCAAGGATTTGGATTCCACCTTGGTGCTTTTGGCGGATGAGCGTTTAATTATTCCCCTTTTAAAGAATATTCCAGCTTCCGTAGAACAAGCTAACATAACCTTAGGCATGCCTTTGAATCAAACACCCCTCAAATCATGGGTGGATTTGATTTTTTCTTTCCAAGAAAATAAGGAGCGATTCAAGTCGCAAAGTGCCTATTATAAGGATTTATTAACGTTCTTCCAACACCCTTTTATCACCGCTTGGATTACGCTTCAATCGCGTGATAAAATTACTCGATGGGAGATGGAAACAATTCAATTTAACCGCGTTTTTCAGCGAAAAGAAAACCTCAAGTTCGATTCTACCATAGACCCGTTGATAGGCATGTTAATGGAGGACTGGAATCAGAAATACGATACTGCCATCCGTTGCATTCAAGGGATCAATCAAGGCTTATTGGATGCCTTAGGACAAAGCAACGAATTTGAATCCCAAATCTTGGTGGTTTTTCAGCAGGGAATTACGGCTTTTATGAATTTATCCAAGGAAGGAATGCCTGCGATGAATTTACGAACGTTCAAACTGTTTTTTAATCAACATTGGTCGATGCTTTCCTTAGCTTACCACGGAAATCCAACGCAAGGACTTCAGATTATGGGTTTGTTAGAAACACGGTTACTTGATTTTAAACAGGTCATTGTGTTAGGAATGAACGAAGGGGCGTTACCCGCCAACAACGGGGTGGACTCCATGATTCCGATGGACTTGCGCAAAGGACTTGGATTACCAACCCCTCGTGAAAAACAAGGATTGTTTGCCCATCATTTTTACCGGTTAGTGCACCGCGCCGAAAAATGCGTGATCACTTATTCGATCGGGGCAGAAGGAATGGGAACTTCGGAGCCAAGCCGCTATCTGGCACAACTGGAAATGGAACTTTGTCGAAGGAATCCTTCTATCCAAGTTACACATCAAGTGTTTACCACTCCCCGGCCGTTAAACCAAGAATATAGGACGTCAAGCATACAAAAGCGCCCACAAATGGTCCATCTGCTCGATAATTATTTTGCTAAAAAAGTTTCTTCCAGCGCTATTTCCAAGTTTCTTCAATGTCCTTTGGATTTCTATTTTCGCTATTTGGCAGAATTAGGGGAAGAGGATTCGGTAGTGGAAGATTTAGATTTAGGAAGCATGGGAAAGATCATTCATAGTACGCTCGAAGAACTTTATTTTCCCTTTGTTGAAAGAGATAAAAACAATGTGCCCGTGACTCCTGCTCCCTCACCACTTAGGGTAATGGATTTAGAGGCGATGATGAATAAAGCCCCAGCGGTTTTGAAAGCACACTTTGTTGCATATTTAGACAATGACGAAGGACTGATTTCCTCGGGAAAAAATTACCTAACGCACACCGTCGCTTTGGAATTTGTTATGAACTCGTTGCGCAACGACAAGGCATATGTTCAGTCCATGCAGGAGGAGGTTTACATCCATCGATTAGAGGCGATGTTAACCACGTCTATGGAAGTTCAAGTGGCAGGGAATTTACGGACCATCCACTGGGTGGGGTTTGTGGACCGCATAGACCGTGTGGGAAATGCCTATCGTTTGGTAGACTATAAGAGCGGGAAAGTGACCCAAGACCACGTAACTTATGCTCAGAAGGAAGACGAACGAGACGCTTTTCGAGCTTGTAAGCATGCGTTACAGTTAGCAGTTTATACCTTCCTCTTTGAAAAAAACTATGGTTTTCGGCCAACAGAGGTAGGAATTTATGCAATACAAAAAAACAAAGAGGCCTTTTTCAATTTGGCCTTTAAAGAAACGAATTTCGATGCGTTTATGGAAGATTTCTCCCAGGTTATTCAACGGATTTTAAGCGAAATGTACGACCTAGACCTTCCTTTTCAACATTCCCCCTCAGCAAAGTACTGTAATTATTGCTAAAAAAAATCCGGAATGTTTGGCATTCCGGATTTCTCTGCAAGTTAATTAAATCTAAGAGGTAAAAACCACTCGTGGCATTGACGTTAGCTTTAAGTTAATGGTTGCTTAATACAATTCACTTTTTAATGCGTCACGGTAGATTTTTAATTCTTCACGATTCACTTTTTGTTCCGCGTTTTGCATTAAACTAAGAAGATAAATTAAATTCTCCTGATCCTCAATTCCCTCCACAGGAAAACGATTCCCTTCTTCATCTTCTTCAAATTGTGCTTCAACGTCAAAAGCCTCATTATCTAAAAGATATTCATAGGTAAAACGCAATAATTTAACGACTAAAGGGTCTTTTTCAAGCTTTGCTAATTCGCGCAGCGATTTTAGTTCAGGGACTAATTCCGGCGCGTCGATACCGTTCTGTTCAATGGATTGTATAATCTCTGCTAATTTTTGCTTGGCCGCTAATGTTTTCATAAAGTTCGAATGAGGGCAAAAATAAGATTTTTTACGGTTAGTCAAAAACCGGGCTGTCCCGAATTTCTTAAATTTGTTCCATGGACTATTTTTTTCATGCCTTTGTTTTAGGATTGTTGTTGAGCATGATGATTGGCCCTGTATTTTTCTTGTTGCTTGAAATAAGTATAACCAAAGGGTTTAAGGCGGCTATGATTTTTGATGCCGGAGTTTTATTGAGCGATATAATTTATGTTTTTCTTTCTTTATTTTTTGCCTATCAACTTCGGGGCTTAGGATCCCTGAAAGATAATTTTCTTCTCAGTGTTATTGGCGGTGGATTGTTTCTTAGTTACGGAATTTATAATCTATGGTTTAAAAAAATTACCCTATCCAATCCGCATTCCATAGCATCGGACATTGTTGAGGATCAGGAACCTCAAACGGATTTGGTAAAAAAGCAACGAAGAACGCACGCTTTACTTTTTTTAAAGGGGTTTACCCTTAATTTACTCAATCCAGGGGTAGTAATTTATTGGTTAGCGATCATTGCAAAAGGATTCGATTTAGTCGAATCTCACAGTGGAAGTGGGCATATTTATTTTTTTGTGATTATCATTTTAGCGGTGTTTTTTGGAGTTGATTGCTTAAAGGCTTACTTGGCGAATAAATTAAAACCGCTCGTAACCGTCAATTTGCTAAGGTCACTCAATATTCTTATTGGCTGCGCTTTTATTGGAACCGGTGTTTTTTTAATTTTAAGACAATTCCTTTAGGTGTAACAACTTGAGGTCTTTATGTTGAATACACATGAAAATTTACCCCGTTTTACTGATCTTGTTGCTTCCTAAATGCTCGTTTTCTCAAAAAGTGCTTTCGGAAAACCTAAGCCCAAAAGTAAAAGTATATTGGGATGCTGAAAATAGAAAACTGCATTCTTCAGGGAGTTATTACATCGATGAACGGCACCCAGAAACCACGGAAAAACATGGTAAATGGTTGTTCTATTCGCTGTCTGGAACCTTGGAAGAGGAACGAAATTACTACCGAAACAGAGTTCATGGAAAACAAACCATCTATTTTCCCAACAAGAAAATAAAACAAGTTTATTATTCCAAATTCAATGTGGCCGATTCGATATTTAAGGAATTCAATGAAGCAGGAACCCTTATAATGCAGGGGTATTATGAATTGGGATCCCCTACAGGTAAATGGCTCTATTATTACCCAGATTCATCCCTCTGGAAGGAAGAATGGGTGTCGAATGACACAACCTATTTGATCTCGTATTTCGAAAATAATAAGGATCACACGCAAACGGTAATTAAAGGGAATGGGAGCGTGATTAGCTATTTTCTGTCGGGCTCAATTAAAGAATCATACCAATTTAAAAACGGGCTTAAAAACGGTCCATTTATAGAACAGCTTGCTTCAGGTGTTACCGCCATCTCAGGTTCGTTTTTGAATGGAAAAAAACACGGAAAATGGGTGTTTAATTTTCCGGACGGTTCGTTGGAAAAATCCCAAAGTTTTGCGGAAGATTCTCTGGATGGCCCCTATGTAGTAAATTATCCGAATGGGGGGATTCAAACTGAAGGGCGTTATACGATGGGTAATAAGCAGGGACGTTGGACTTGGAATTCGACGGAAGGTAAGTTAGAAATGACAGGCTCTTTCAAAGACAATTTACAAGATGGAGATTGGACCTATTATTTTTCATCCGGAGAATTGTCGTATAATGCACATTACAAAGAAGGAAAAAAAGCGGGATTGTGGGAGTATTTTTATAAGGATGGCCAAGCCTTTCGAAGAGGAACCTATGATAATGATAAGAAAGAAGGCCGTTGGCAAACCTGGTATGAGGACGGAACGCTTCTTATGGACGGTAAATACCATTTGGATAAAGAAACAGGCGAATGGAAAAACTTTTGGCCGAACGGCCGGGTAAAAAACCAATCCTATTATACCTCAGGCAAATTAAATGGAGCTTGGTATTCGTTTTCTCCAGAAGGGAAACTTCAGTTGTTTGGCCGATATAAAAAGGATCTTAAAAAAGGAAAATGGACAGAATTTTATACCAACGGCATGAAAAAGGAAGAAATCACGTTCGCAATAAAAAAGCTAAAGAACGCCGCGAATGACGTGGTTGCCATGGGATTTAAAGAAACACGGAGTGTAGAACATGGAAAATACCGCGCATATTCTCAAATTGATTATAAAGTGAAAGAAAAAGGAAGATTTGCCTCAGGGGAAAAAACGGGTACATGGACTAATTTTTATCCGGGAGGCGTGGTTCCGGCAGTGGTTTCTAATTACAAGAAGGGAGCGCTTCACGGCCTGTTTTGTCAATATGATCGTCGCGGGAACAAAATGAATGAAATTCATTATAAAAAAGGGCTAAAAGATGGTTGGTTAATAGTTTACGGTAAAAATGAGGCGTCAATAGTTAAGAAAAAATATAAGAACGGGCACGAATTACAACGAATTAATGCCGAGGACATGTTCGTGCCTTAATCTTCGAGCAGCAACAAATCTATTTGCCTTTTTCTTGGACTCACTTCTTCTACCTTTACACGTACTGACGCACCTAGGGTAAATGTTTTTCCTGTTTTTTTGCCGATTACTTGATGTTTATGTTTGAAAATACTTGGTGGATTCCCTTTCCGCTTCCGTGGCTTTTCGCTCGTTGGCGGAAATTTTTTTGCAAACATCCTCTAAGTTCGCCCTCAAGGCAACCTTACCTTGCGCTATTTTCTCAAAAAGTTGACGGTGAACCACGAGGTCGGCGTAGCGACGTATCGGCGAAGTAAAATGGGAGTAAAACTTAAAGGCCAATCCAAAGTGTCCTTTATTATTGGTGCTGTAAACCGCCTTAGCCATGGAGCGAACGACCATGCTTTGGATCAACGGATAAAAAGGCTCGTTTTCAATAGATTTTAATAAAGCGTTGATAGCTTGTGCTGCGCTTTGAAGGTCATCAATGTCCAGTTCAAGGCCAAATTTTTCACAAAACAAATGCAGTAATCCCAGTTTTTCGGGATCGGGGAGATCGTGCACACGATAAATGGTCGAATGGGTTTCGCCTCGTTCTTTGTTGGCGGTGAGTTCTACAGCGACAGTTCGATTTGCCAGAAGCATGAATTCCTCAATCAATTGATGCGCTTCTTTCGACGTTTTTAATACGGTCGCTGTAGGTTCTCCTTTTTCGGAAAGCACAAAACGCAGTTCCTCGGAGATGAGGTTTAATGCACCTTGTTTAAAGCGTTGCGCGCGCATTTGTTTTGCAAAGGAATTCACTTTATGGATGATCGGGGCATATTCATCCTCCCTGCCTTCAATGATTTCTTGCACCTCTTCATATGCAAACCGGCGATTCGAATGGATCACGGTTTTTTCAACGCGATGTTTCAAAATTTCTCCTTGATCATTAAATTCAAAAATCACGGAAAAAGCCAATTTGTCCTCCAGAGGCCTAAGGGAACATAAAACGTTGGAAAGTTGTTCGGGGAGCATTGGCATAACACGGTCCACTAAATAAACCGAGTTAGAACGCTTCAACGCTTCTTTGTCTAATGGAGAACCCTCTCGAATGTAGTGGCCTACATCCGCTATATGAACGCCAATTTCTAAGGTGCCCTGTTCTGTGGTTCGGTAGGATAATGCGTCGTCGAAATCTTTCGCATCAACAGGATCGATCGTAAACGTTAATACGTCGCGCAAATCGCTTCTGCGTTGCAATTCTCCCGATGAAATTTCCGTTGAAATCATACTGGCCTCTTTCAAAACCTCATCAGGAAAGTAAGGGTCGAAACCTTGGTTAACAAGGATAGAAATCATTTCTGAGTCGTTAGAACCCGGAAAACCTAATAAGGCAACGACTGCTCCAAGAGGTTGGGATTTGTCTTCAGGCCATGATGCGATTTTAACCACGACGCGCATGCCGTTTTTGGCCCCGTTAAGTTGGTCAATGGGTATGGCGACAGGCACTCCATATTTTATGCCGTCTGGGTAAAGGATGGCCTTATCTTGTTGAACCTTAAGGGTGCCAACCATTTGCGAACGGAAACGTTCAATTACGGAAAGTATAACTCCTTCGCGTTTCCCATTTCGATCTTTAAAGACTGAAAACTGTACTCGATCGCCGTCCATGGCAGGACCCTTGTTTTCCTCTCGTATCAGCACATCATTATCCTGAGATTCTTGACGGACAAAACCAAAGCCTTTGTTGTTCAATTCGAAAACCCCCTCAAAAACTTCCCCCTTTTTTAATGAGAAACTGTGGACATTCACCCGCTCCAATTGTTGTTTTGAAACTAAACGCTGAAGTGCGTCTAATACTTGTTGACGCTCCATAGGGGTTTTGGCATTCAACAAATAGCACATCTGCTTATGCGACAACTCGGAAGTAGGGTTTTTAGAGAAAACGGCCATTACCGTATTCCCAAAACTATCTTTTGGAGGATTTGCAGTTGTTTGCTTCCTTCCTGGTTTTTTTTTTGACATTATCGGAGTCCGCCATTAATGGCGAATGATGATTTTTCGGGTAAAAGGCTTATAGGAATTACTCTCAAAGCAGACAAAGTAAACACCGCTGTTGAACTCAGAGGTAGTAATTTTTTTGGAGCCTGTAAGCACGTCTTTCATGACAACCGCCCCAAAGGCATCCACGATTTTGTAGTGAAAAGACTCCGAATTCGAAGTAGATAATTGAAGGTAGTCGTCGGCAGGATTTGGAACTATACTAACGCTAACCGGATCTTTAACCACTTTGTTTTCAGCTACATAATCCACCATAACATCCACGGAGTCCAAGTATGACAACCCCGCACTATTGGTAACATAATAACGATAGTGAGCAAAACCGGAAACACCATCCGCGGGATCGAAGTCGGCCTTTAGTTTTCCGTATTCACCGGGTAAGAGGTCAAACAGCACCGCGGCTCCGCCAGGGGTTGTCCAAGGGTTGGTGGTCATTTGGGTACTTGAATAACAGGCGCCGCCAAAAGGATCGGAGGCGTGCCCCCAACACAGGCCATCCGCCCATCCCGCAGGAACCAACAATTGCGAGCGCGTAATGCGCCATTTTTGATTGGAAGCCGTATTGTTGTGAATTTCAAAAGTAACATCAAAAGCGGCCGCAGAAGGAGCATTTGTAGCATAGGGTGCGGCACCCGAGGATAAATCGTTGACCTGGCCTTGTACGTTAATAACAATATTGTCTTGGGCTTGATAGTAACCTAACAATAGAAACATGAATATGGAGAAGTACGTTTTTAGCATAAAATTTCTGTAAAAGTCAAATATAGCCAAAGCAAGGCACATTAACAAGGCGAATAGCATAAAAGAAAAAAAATAATTTAACTTTGTTGTCGGCGTTAATTTTGATGGTGGAACTAAAAACTTCGTTATGAAACAATTATTGTGCATTTTCTTCCTCTTTTCTTTCACCGTGCTATTCGGTCAGCATACAGCGTCCGATTCCTTGTCGGGAAAAAAAGTTCCCTCGGTAAGCTTAAAAGACATTAATGGCAAAATATTCAATACCTCCGCATTGGGCTTTAGTGGTCCGGTGGTGATTAGTTTTTGGGCCACTTGGTGTGCTCCGTGCAAAAAAGAACTTATGGCGATTCATGATCTTTACGAAGATTGGCAAGCTGAAACCGGGGTTTCGCTGGTTGCAGTTTCCATCGACGATGAAAAAACAAAACGCGATGTAAAAACATACGCCGACGGCAAAGGATGGGATTACACGGTCCTTTTGGATCCTAACGGGGATTTTAAACGAAGCATGGGGGTAAACAACGTCCCTCATACTTTCCTATTGGATAAAGACGGAAATATCGTTTACACGCACAACAATTACATGCCCGGGGATGAAGCAATTTTGTATGAAGAAATCAAAAAGCTTACCGCTGAAAAATAACCGCCTTTTTACCCTGCTTTGTGGGCTTTTCGGGTTAAATGTTTTGTGGGCTCAAGGAAATTTTTCCGGAAACATGGAATCCACGTTTCAATACTTAAACAACGACCCCACCATCAACGCGTTTCAACCTCCATCCAAAGGATTGATTAACTCCTACATGAATGTATTTTACACCAACGGAGGATTTAAGGCAGGTGTGCGCTTAGAAAGTTATTTACCCAGAATTCAAGGATATCCCAATCGATTTGATGGTACAGGCCTTGGATACCGATATGTGGGATACCAAAATGCAAAAGTGGATATTACTGTTGGGAATTTTTACGAACAATTTGGAAACGGTTTATCCTTTAGAATTTACGAGGATCGTGCCTTGGGGTACGATAATGTAATGGATGGAATTCGATTGATTTTTAAACCCATTAAAGGGATTCAATTGAAAGGGGTTTATGGTAAACAACGCGTTTCGTTCGTTGGTGGAAAAGTCGTTTACAGCGATGGAATTGTCCGAGGCTTGGACGGGGAAATAAACATAAATTCGGCGTTTGAAAAATCATTAGGGACATTTCCATTAACGCTTGTTTTGGGAGCTTCTTTTGTCAGTAAATATCAAAAAGACGACGATGACGCGCTCATTTTGCCTGAAAACGTTGGTGCATATGGAGGTAGGGCTAAGCTTATTTACAAGAACTTTACACTCGACGGCGAATACATAAAAAAAGAACAAGACCCATCCCTGGATAATGGAAAAATTTATAATTACGGCCATGCGGCCGTTGCCAATTTTGGGTATTCTAAAAAAGGGTTTGGATTTTCCATTTCAGGTAAATCCGTCGATAACATGAGTTATCGTTCTGATCGCAATAAAGACCTTCAAGATGCCTTTATCAATTATCTTCCGGCCCTCAATAAAACGCATACGTACAATCTTGTAGCCACGTTATATCCTTATGCAACCCAACCCTTGGGGGAAGTGGCGTACCAAGCAGACCTTGTGTATACAATCAAAAAAGGAACTTCATGGGGAGGAAAATACGGAACCACCATTGGAGTAAATGCTTCAACAGCCTATCGCCCGATTCGAAACACCTCAGGAATTAATCCGAACGACTCAAGCCGCATTACTTATAGTTCCCACCTTTTTCAGAAAAGTGATAGCCTTTATTGGCGCGATATTAATGCGAATATTACTCGTAAAATCAACAAAAAACTCCTGCTTATTTTCTCGTATTTTAACATTACCATCAACAACGACGTTGCAAAAGTTTCGAACGACGCGAAAGGGATAATAAGTTCCCACATTGGGGTTGTGGAAGCTTCGTATAAAATGAATGCGAAGCATAACTTACGGATGGAGTTGCAAGGAATGTTTGTCAATAAACTGCCTAATGGAATGATCAATGATAAAGGGAACTGGGCCACAGTCCTGCTTGAATATACGGTTGCGCCGAGTTATTTTGTAAGTTTCTTAAATCAATACAATTACGGGAACCCTAATCCCGATAAACGGGTTAATTATCCAAACATTACTTGCGGATACATCCATGAATCCACACGGATCATGCTCTCCTATGGACGACAGCGCGCCGGGCTTTTCTGTGTTGGAGGGGTGTGCCGATTCGTACCTGCCAATAATGGCTTAACCTTAAGTTTCACCCAAAGTTTTTAAGTATGAAGCGTTTTTTGGGAATATTGTTTTTAGCACTTTTATTTTTCTCCTCTTGCGATCATGTCAAGAACCCCTATCCACCCTCTACAGGTTCGGATTTAGACACTTCGCTTTATCCAGGTAATTGGAGCAATTATCTCGCGAACGAATGGCCAACGTTTACCCAAAACACCAACCTCAATCGTAACCTCTTGGTGGAGGATTTTACGGGACATAAGTGTATTTATTGCCCTGCCGCGGCTGATTTAGCCCACGCTTTGCATGTAGCAAATCCGGCAAGGGTATTTCCGCTTTCCATTCATGCTGGACCCACAGGAATTGGGGATTTTCAGGTAGTGGATGCTGCGGGGGGCTATCCAACCGATTTCACAAATACTGATGGAATCGCGATTGCCCAGTATTTTGGGGCAAATGACGGCGGATTTATTGGAAATCCAAGGGGGACTATAAGTCGAATCAACAATGGAGGGGTGCTTTTCCAGAGTCCTGGCGCCTGGACGGGGATGGTTACAAATGCCTTGAGTCAGAACATCCTTAAAGTCAACATGCAATCCGCGCTCAATTATTATCCTAGCACCAAGGGCGCCTTTTTACACGTAGAAATTGAAAAACTTGACCCAAATTTGAACAATGAACTCGCCGTGGTTGCCTGCATCGTGGAGGATTCCTTAATTGGAGATCAAAAAATGTCCGATAACAGCCATAATCCAAATTACATCCATCGCGACATTCATCGGGGGAACTTGAATCATACGCCATTTGGCAAAACATTGACCAACGCGGAGCTTACCAATGGAAAATACTATGTGAACTATTCTTTTGTGGTGCCCAACCAACTCGATGGGAATTTTAATGCCGCAAACATGCATGTTTTGGTGTACGTTTATGACAAGAGCACCTGGGAAATTTATCAAGTAATTGAACATGCCCTTCAATAAAAAAGGCCGCAATCAGCGGCCTTTTCCTAATTAAATCAGGTGATTTAGTTTTTTAACAACCGTACAGTTTCAACACCGTTGGTTCCGTAAACCTTCAAGAAGTATATGCCGCTGGTTAAGTCGGCTAAAGGAAGTGACACACTTGAAACTCCCTCAACCGCTTGCTTAAGGAGAATTTGTCCGCTCAAGTTGCTTAGTGTTAAGGTATGACCCTGCACGCCTTTTACGGTTACCAAACCGTTTGTAGGGTTAGGGGAAACAGTTAAAGGCTCAATTATTTCAGTTATGAATCCAGCGTTACCAACAACTATTTTGTAACCTGAAAAAGAAACCGATTGAGTAACTGGAGCCGGAGGAAGTCCAGGAATAAGCGATACTAATACTGTTGCACTCACGTTTATCGTTACAGGATAGGTTCCCGTGGTGGCGGTTGTCCCCCAAATATTCGCACATCCATTGGCTCCTCCAGCGTATTGACAGTTGGCATTATTACACGCATAATTAAATCCCGTAGGTAAGCCTTGCACTCCCGTAACAGAAAAACCTTGAATAGGAGACCCCACAAATTGGCCGGAAGGATCCAATCCAGCGGTTACCGTGGCAGGCACTTTGAAATTCAAATCGGTGGTATAAGCCACATTTGCCGCGGCAGGAGGAAGGTTCTGAACCGTATCGGGCCAAATACCATAGGTAGAGTCGACAAAATTAGCTCCAGGAACGCAAGATTGCCCGAAAGAAACGGCCGTAAAAACCGTTAGAAAAGCGAAAACGAGGTAAGAATTTTTCATAAAAAAAGGTTTTGAGTTCCCTCAAAGATATTAAAAAATCCTCCCGAACAAAATTTTTACCTTTGCGCCTAATGTAGACCGCACCTCTTATGGAAGATTCCTTGATCTATAATTCCAACGTTTTGTATAACGTTACCATTAGTCTAGACCCAAGCATTGAGACCGATTGGTTGCATTGGATGCAACATACGCATATACCCGATGTGTTGAAATCGGCGTGTTTTTTACGCTGTTTAATATCAAAGGTAAACGGGAATGAACCCGGCGAATGCACTTATTCCGTACTTTATTGGGCCAAAAATGCGACAAGTCTTGATCGGTATTTTAATGAATTTGCGCAACGGCTTCAACAGGAACATACCTCGCGGTACGATGGAAAATTTGTAGCTTTCCGAACGACCATGAACGTCATCAATACCCTGGAACCGTGAAAGTAACTCCCAAGAAACATCTGGGGCAACACTTTTTAATCAATGAGGCGGTTTGTAAAAAAATAGTGGATGCCATTCCTCCTTGTGAAACACCTACTTCGGTTTTGGAAATAGGCCCAGGAAAAGGAGCTATTACCAAATATTTACTGGAACGAAAAGATCTGGTACTCCATGCTTTCGATATTGATCACGAATCCATTGATTACCTGAAACAGACATATCCGGATTTTACGGGGGCTCATTTAGCTGATTTTTTACGTGCCGATCTTACGCATTATTTTCAAACGAGGCCAATTTTCGTTGTGGGGAATTTTCCCTACAACATTTCTTCGCAAATCCTGTTCAAGTGTTTGGAGCATCGGCAGCAAATCCCGTTCATTTTAGGCATGTTTCAAAAAGAAGTGGCACGGAGAATCGCTGAACCGCCAGGGAGTAAAGAATACGGAATTTTGAGCGTGCTCGTTCAAGCGTTCTATGAAGTAAAGTATCTATTCTCGATTGAACCGGGATCGTTTTATCCACCACCCAAGGTGGTTTCGGGCGTGATTCGCTGTATACGCAATGAGCGCAGTGAGCTTCCGTGCAACGAGGCCTTGTTTTTTTCTGTGGTAAAAACAGCCTTCAATCAACGAAGAAAAACCTTAAGAAATTCGTTGAAAAATCTTTGCGGCGCGCTCCCGGCGGAGCTTTCTTCAAAACGACCGGAGCAGTTGAACGTGGAAGAGTATATTTATTTAACGCAATACATTGAATCGCATGGCCAAAATTAATAAGGACCCAATAACCCAGCTGCAGGTAGAAAGTGAAACTGAATTTCGCGAAGCCCTTACCGCCTTAGAACAAAAAGGAACCCTGCAACAATTGCCTCAGCTAATCACCTTTTATCTACAACTACCAATAGGGTTTAAAAGGACAGCAATGCATGCGTTTTTAGCTTCAATCATTAAAAAAGGAATCCGAGAAGCGTGGATGGAATTATTAAAAAATACGATTAAAGAAGAAGAAAAACATCCAATCATTAATATTTTGTGGAACACACGAATTGACTTCAGTCCCTATTTAGTCGAGTTCGTGCGGTGGGCAGTTGAGGGAGACTATCAAACGACCTTAGAATGCCTTACCGTAATGGAGCAAATGGCGGGGCCTTTCGGCGAGGAGTTGTTGTTAGAAGCACAATGTTTATTGCAAGAAAGAAGGAACTCCCATACTGAAAGTCCGCAAAAGAGGGCACTTCTTGAAGATATTGAAAGCGTATTAAAAAACTTCGAATCCGACGACGAATTACCGTTGGATTGAGGCTTCGTTGTAGCGCTGAATTACACTTTCGTTCATTTCCAGAAAAAGGGACGGGTGAGATGCGTAATAGGTAAAGCTTAATTCGTATTGTTTTCGGGAGATTTGGTGTTTTTTAAAAATAGGGATTAAAGCCCTTTCTAACGGCTCTTGGTAAAGGCCCGGGATACCGTAGGCTTTTTGGTAATGCATTTCGACTAAATATACCTCGGCCATCAGTTCAATCATTCGTTCCTTTTCTACTACGCGCTGCTGGTTAGGGCTGTTTTTACAGGAAGAACTGATAAAAAGTAAAAGGACACCGCTAAGGGTTAATTGTAAAGAACGTACTCCAACTTTCATAAGCGTAATCGTTTCATTTTCCAAACGCCAAAAAGAGCTTCTTTAAATATCCCAGAACTCATTTTTGATTCGCCAAACAATCGGTCTTTAAAAGTGATTGGTACCTCCACCACCTTCAGTTTTTTCTTAAGCACGGCATATTTCATGCAAATTTGAAAGGCATAACCCTTGAACGTGATTACGTCCAAAGCAATCAATTCTAGGGTGGCTCGTCGATAACATTTAAACCCAGCCGTTGAGTCCTTAATGTTGATCCACAGGATGATGCGAACATAAAGGTTGGCAAAATAGGAAAGCAACCAGCGGCTGAAGGGCCAATTTTCAATTTTTCCTCCACGACAGTACCTTGAACCGATCGCCAAATCTGCCCCTTCTACGCAGCGTTTTTTTAGGCGCAATAGGTCTTTCGGGTCGTGGGAAAAATCACAATCCATTTCAAATAAGTACTCGAAGTTTTTTTCCAATCCCCACTTAAATCCCGCAATGTAGGCTGTTCCTAATCCTAATTTTCCCTCCCGTTTCAGTAAGAACACGCGGTTAGGAAACTTGGCCTGCATTTTTTCGATTTCTACCTGCGTGCCATCCGGAGAATGATCATCGACAAAAAGAAGGCTAAAGGAGTCGCTTTCTGCTAATACCGCCTCCGTAATCAAAGCAACATTTTCGCGTTCATTGTACGTTGGAATGATAATTAGGGTGTCTAGCATGATTTTCAAGGACAGCGAATTTAGGTAAATTGGGGCAGTTCTTGAAATTATTTACAGCAACTCTTCAGTAAGCCGCTAATTACACAAGAAAGTTTCGCCAACTTCCCCGATAAATCTGTCTATATTTGCCCACACATTTAATGGCATGGAAATTTCCGAAATTTTAATAAAAGCAGCGCAGCTTATTTTATCCCTGGCTTTTTTAGTGACGATTCATGAGTTTGGCCACTTCATACCTGCTCGGCTCTTCAAAACAAAGGTGGAACGATTTTATCTCTTCTTCAATCCTTGGTTTTCCATTTTTCGCTATAAAAAAGTAAACGGTAAAAAGAAATATTCCTGGTTTTCAAAAAAATCACCCGAGGAATGGAGCCAAGACGACAATACCACAGAGTGGGGGTTGGGGTGGTTGCCGCTGGGGGGATATGTGAAAATTGCAGGAATGGTGGACGAATCAATGGACAAAGAACAAATGGCGCAAGCTCCCAAAGCCTATGAATTCAGAACCAAAAAAGTTTGGCAGCGCTTGATTATTATGGTAGGAGGAGTTACTGTAAATCTCATCGGCGGGTTTTTGATTTATGCCTCCATTGCATGGGTTTGGGGAGGATACACCTTAGATTTGAAAAAAATGGAAAACGGTATGGCGATTCATCCGTATCTAGCGCAGTTCGACATTCACTCCGGAGATAAAATCTTGGCACTTGATGGAAAAAGAGTAACCACCCTGGAGGATATTAACCGAGGCATTTTTTTACGAAACAAAACAACGGTAACGCTTCTTAGAGCAGGTAAAACGGAAATACGTGTTCTGCCCGACGACATCGATCAGCAACTTTTTCAAAACGGCGCTATGGGGGTTGCTTCCTTGAGAACGTTGGCTTCAAAAGTGGATTCGGTGGTTCCTAAAAGTCGTGCAGCGTTTGCCGGACTGAAGACGGGAGATAGTATATTGCGCATAGGAAATACATCGATTCGCTTCTTTGATGAAATCCAAAGCTCCCTCTACCGGGTCAAAGGGGAAAAAACAACCTTAACGGTTTTAAGGGAAAAGGACACCTTATTGCTGCCTGTAAATGTAAGTCCCGAAGGAACCCTGGGTTTTATTAGCTCCAATGTTCCGACCTCCGACACCAACGCGATTCAAGCAGTGGAATATGGGTTTTTAGGAGGATTGGAAAAAGGAATTGTGGGAGGCAGTCAGATGTTGAGGGATTATATTGCCCAATTTAAATTTGTTTTTACTAAGAAGGGAGCTAGTTCCATCGGCGGATTCACGCGAATTGGCGACATGTTTGCCCCGGCATGGGATTGGAGGGTGTTTTGGTTAAATACGGCCTTCCTTTCGTTTGCTTTAGCTTTTATGAATATCCTGCCTATTCCGGCTTTGGATGGTGGACACGTAGTTTTTCTCATCTATGAATGGATTACCGGAAAGGAGGCTCCTCAAAAAATCCTTGAATATGCGCAGTATATCGGGTTTTTCTTTTTATTGGCCTTAATGATCTATGCCAACGGGAACGATCTCGTACATTTAATTTTTAAGTAAACGAAGACGCTCCCCGTACGAAATCCATGGTGCTTTTAGTTCCTTTAGAAAAATGCCCGCAATTCCATTCCCCCGTTGTGAATAACGCTTCGGTTGGAAGGCTTTCTACCGCTGTATTGTAAATTTAACTGCAAATTTTTCCCTAAGTTGCGCTGCCAAAGCAGCGACCAGGTGTAATTGGATCCGGGTTGAAGGGACTCTAACATTTCGAAAACAACCGCACCTTGGCTAATACCTTGGTATTTGAGGTTAAGGTATTTTACATCGCACTGAATGCTGCCTTTTTGGGAAGTGTTATATTTAACCCCGGCGCTTAAGTCCTTAGCTTCGAGGGTGGCGATTCCGTAAATGGGATTATTGTTCTTTTGTACAAGTTTAAACGCCGAATAAATTCGATAATGGGTGGATGGTTGGTAGGAAAGCTCGCCGCTTCCTTGCTGGTATTGGATAGCGTAATTTCTTCCGGAAGTATAATCCACTTGAGACCCTTTCATTCCCCATTGAGCTTCGGTTTTTATGGAAAGCGAAGGCAGAATGTTCCAACGTAATAACACCGAATGAAAGACTAAAGAACGACCATCAAAACCCGTCGCGAGAAGTGTTTTCGTTAAAGATTTGTTGAATTCGTATTGACCGTTAAATTTGGATGAGGTACGAAAAAGAAACAAGGTGTTCCTCAGGGAATAATTGGAGGAAATAAGGTCGTTATTGGTTATTTCGGCTACCCAAGGTTTGAGCAGTTCTTCAGGAAGAAATTGTCCAAACTTACGCGTGGATCGCAATCGGAATTGATCCGAGATTTGAGATAGAAACTTTAATATGCCTGTTTTTTTTGCCCAAATAATTTCCGGACGCCAAAACAAACTTTGGTTAAATTCCGTGCCGTAGGTTTTTTGATAAGCATTGCTCGGGGTAAAAACGCGAATGTACTTTGCTTGATCCACATAAGCCGCTAATTCAAATTCGTTTAAGTCTTTTACGCCATCTTGATTGTAGTCAATCCAAGTATACGTTCCTTGGCCGGCATTTACCTCTAAATATACGAAAGCTCTTTTTTGTTCCAACCCGCTGCTTAATTCATAGTAACTGTTAAATACTAAGGATCCTTTAAGTCCTCGGTAGTTATATTCAGCTCTACCCACCAACGATTGATCGGGGGCAATCTTTAATAATGAACTGTCAATGGGGGTTAGTTTCCGCCAAGCAAGGGTGCTTAAAAAACTGTTCCCGTTTTTTGTTTTTACAGCGGTTTCCGCACCAAATGAAGTTCCTCGAGCGGCAGCCGAAAACCCTGCGCCTTGGGGTTTGTAATCGATTCTGTCTCGAATAAAAATCCGCACCTTGTTCTTTAGACTGTCCGCATTTTCCAAATAACCTTGATAATCAAAAAAACCATAACTGGTGGAAATAGCCCCGGTCAAGGTGTCACGGTGATTGAATTCTTGGTCGTCTTTATACCCAACCCGAATTTTTTTGCCTTGATAGGCTAAATGAACGCGATGACGAATAAAGGCGTTTTGTTGTCCTTTGGAAGATAAAAGCCCGCTTGCGTCCCATTGGGCACTAAAACGTTTGGAATGCAGCATGCCTTCCGAAAAGAGGCGCTGGGCTTCATATTGGTTGCCTATACTAAAGTATTGCGCCCGAACTATCGCTTTACCATGGGCGTCATGTTCGAACGCGTGTTGGGCATGGATGAGCCGTTGTGCTCCCAGATAATTTTTCCCTCGGACATTCCAATCGCGGTCGAATTCTACTTTTCGATAGGCCTCTATGGGGTTGAAGTCAGCGCTTAGATACTCAAATTCTGCACTGCTCTGTTGTTTCCATCCACGATTGTTGGTCAAACTTTGACGGACAATTTTAGTCAGATTTCCAAACCCCCAATCGTTGGCACGATCTTTTTTTGAAAATAAATTCAGCGCATTTTCTGTGGCACTTACCTCTTGTAAAACCGACCATTTTTCACCCAGTTTTTGCTCTATTCCTACGCTAACCATCGTTCTTCGTTTCGGAGTAATGATTCGTTGGATGGGTTCATAATTTCCCTGAGGAATATTTCCGACCGGCATGACCCATCGATAAACAGGACCAAATGCCGTGACTTTATCTAGCACATAATTTCCTTTATTGTTGCCCACTTGCGAAAAGGATGCCCGGTACTTGGCGGAATCGGGATGTACGCTAAACACCAAAACGGAATCAAACCCTAAGGAGTCTCTTAATGCATACAAGTTCTGGTTGGAGAAATATCCCACAGAGTCCAAGGTGGAGCTTTTAGCTTGCAATAAGCTGTCTCCCAATTGGGCCAAAAGCACTTTGGTTTGTTGGGTTAAATTCAATTGAAGGGGTTGGTTTTTTAAATCCTGTTCGCGGTACAGGTTTAAATACACCGTTGTGTTTTTATCCTGGTATGCAACGTTTTGCTGAAACAACGAGCGGCTGTATGATTGATCTGAATATTGAAATTCCACCACAATCCGCACATCTTTCGTAATGAGGCGCTTCGGGGTAAACACCACTTCAGCTGTGTTGTAATCAATCGTATAATCAAAGGCCTGTCCTCGTTCCATTAAGCGGCCATCGATGTATACGCGCTCTGTCCCAGAGAGCACCACGATATACGGCTCATTTTCCGCGCCAACCAATCGATAAGGCCCTTGGTTGTTTTCGATTCCCTGAATAATTTGTCGCTGAAACTTTCCCTTCGATAATCCAGCACTGCTTTGAAAAGAAAGGGTTCCTTTTCCCAGGTTCGTTTGATATTGATTCGTCATGCCTTGCCCCCGTTTTCGATAATTGAGAAAATACCCTTGCGGCTTGAACAACCAAAAATCTCCCGCAATAAATTTTAAACGCTCGTTGTACAATTGAATGAATACTTGATCAAATTCTTGCAACCTGTTGGTGTTTCCATCCGGTTGAATGGGAATATTTGCATCCGAAACCGAGGCCAAGAGGTTAAGTCGATCATTGAGTTTTCCGTTAAGTTCCAAATTAAGCGTTGAGTTAATGCCTAAGTTTTGTTGATTACCAAAGGTTATTCCCCGAGAAACACTTCCTTTTTTAGCGATTTCAGATCCCCCAAAAATAGGGTTTGTGTCCCCCATTTCTTCAGGTATTTTAAAGAGGTTTTCTTTTCCTCGTTGCTGAAGGGCTAAAGCATCAAATTTTCGGTAATTTTCTGTGAGTCGAGCATTCACTCGGACATAAACTATTGCTACGGTATCATAGACGGGGTTTGGAAATTCCAATACGTTTTGTAGGTAGTTAATTCGATAGTTTGCAGTGTCAAGGAGTGCGCCTTTGAAATAGCATCGAAGGCTTCCTGGCAATACGGTCATGGAATCGATGGGGGTTATTTTGGTTGGATGCAACAAAATGGTGCGAACGGTAGGCAGAGACGTTTGGCCGTAACTTATGGACCAACCCGTTAGAAGTAAAACAAATAGCACTTTTGAAGACATCTTTTACGAAAATACGGATTGTTAACTAACCGACTATGCCTATCTTTTGGACAAATTTGTAAACGATGAAGGGATATGGAATAGTATTTTTGAGCTGCTTGTTTCTTTCTAAGCCTCTTTTCAGCCAATCCGCTTGGATGGCCTTTTTATATCCTGAAGAAACCGCTTGGGGCACTCCCGCGCTTATAGAAGACTTTGACGGGGTTTCGACCAATCCCGAGTTATGGTATAATTACTATCCCTGGGGTGGGCTTTCGCTGGATTCTAAAACCTACACGGACGCTCGGATGTGTAAAGAGCAAGGCGGGTCCTTGTGGTTGTCCGTAGACACGGTGAGTGAACGCAGGGAATTTCCTTCGTGGATGGTCGACACCTTACTTTTGACCAAGTTGGGAATGAGGGCTTCCGACGGGAAAGTGGAAATTAACCGACTCACCTCCGCGCTTTGGAGCAAAAAAACGTTCAAATACGGTTACTTTGAATGCCGTTGTTGGTTGCCTAAAGGACAGGGCTATTGGCCAGCATTTTGGATGTACGGAGGAAAGCCCAATGAAGAATTGGATTTTATGGAAGCGAAAGGAGAGCGAACAAAGTCCTACCACGTCGATGTGCATTGTCCGAACCGTTGCGACCGTATCCGACGCTGGGGAATTTTTGACCAACCCTTTGGCCACTGGGTTAAAACTTCCGATGAAATCACCGAAACATGGGTTACTTTCGCGGGTCTTTGGACGCCGCTGGGGGTAGTTTTTTACTGCAATGATGAGGCAGTTGCAAGCCACGAAGCATCGTTTAACACGGAAATGAATTTAATCGCTAATTTTTCCTTAGCCATGGATAAGGGAGCCTTTTCCCCTGGACCCAACCGAAAAACGGTGTTTCCTGGACAGTTCCGTATGGATTACATTCGTGCTTGGGAAATCCCTAAAGCCAATGAAATTAAGGATATGGGGACATTGACTCAAGCACCGTATATTCGATGTGTTCATGAAAACAATCATAGATTTTGTTTTGAATTCAGCAACACAACCCTTACCAGGGATCAAAGGGCTTGGATTGAAAAAGATTCTCAACCGTTTATCGAATTGGATTTAACCGTCCATCAACAACTTCTGGACTATACCTATTGGCCAGAAGGAACATATGTGGTTAGGATAAAAAACGGCGCAAAAGTTTCGGAGCGTGACTTGATTATAATTCCTTAACGGGAAGGCTTCTGCAACACCACTTCGAACATCGTAGGCCAATATTTACCCGTAAGATAGGTTTTTTTGGATTTAGGATTATAGGCAATGCCGTTAAGCACTTCACCGTTTCCTTTCCCTTGTTTCACTAAGTTGGTTGCGTCGATAGTTGCTAAAACCCTTCCTGTCGAGGGTTCAATAACAGCTATTAAATTGCTCATCCAAATATTTGCATAAAGCAAACCGTTAATGTATTCAAGCTCGTTCAGATAGGTAACCGGCCCTTGATTCGTATAAACCGAAAGTGTTTTTGTTACCGAAAAGGAAGCAGGGTCCCTGAAGAAGATTTTTTCGGAACCATCCGACATAATGAGCTCTTTTCCATTGTGCGTTAATCCCCAACCCTCTCCAGAATAATTGTACGTTCGTTTTGGTGTAAACGTCGATGCGTCATATACATAACAGGAATCGTTTTTCCACGAAATTTGATAAAGTTCATCCTGGAAAACGGCAATTCCTTCCCCGAAAATCGGAACAGGTTTTGTTCTCCTTCGAAGGATTTTTCCGGTTTTCAGGTCGACTTCGGCAACCATAGTTAAGCCCAGGTTTTTAGGGTCTCCCGTGCCTTCGTATAGTTTTCCTTCATAAAAGGCTAATCCTTGAGTAAAGGAAGAGTCGTTGTGCGGAAAAGTGGAAGCGGCAGAAATCGTCCAATTTTCAGGAACCAAATTTGAAACAACATAAAGCACGCGTTCATCTTCTGTTGATGTGCCGTTGATGTCTGTTGAAATTACCTGAATACGATAAGCGCCAAGGGGTAGGGCCAGAGAAAGGTCGATAGATAACGATTTGTCCGGATTTATTTTGGACAACACAAGGCTGTCGTTGATAAAAACCTCCACCTTCTGCTGGTCGGGAAGCACTTTTATAGGTGTTTTTAAGGGTTGTTGAAAGGGAACCGTTAAATTTCCGGCAGTGACAAAATACGCTTTTGGCCCCAATTCTTCGGAGCTAGCGTTGTCTCCTGAGAAGAAAATCCGGTAGAGGAAAGCCCCCACGATCAAGACCATAAGTACCAGGATAATTCGAGTTGTTTTGTTACGCATTAATTTTTTGGATTAACTCACAAGTAATGTTTTCGTGAGAGGCTGAAAGGAGCATTTTCCCACGGTGAAGTACGATGATTTGCGGCGATTGATGGACCAGGTCGTAGCGTTGGGATAATTCGTTCGAAAGTTCACGGAACTGAAGTAAGTCCAAGACCCAGCAATCTGCCTCAGCGGTGCATGTTTTTAACGTTTTAAATGCCATCGAGGACACAATGCAACGGGTGGAATGTTTAAAAAGCACCTGAATTTTATCTTGGCTTCGTTGCTCGATTTCATCCAAGCATTGGGTAGGTAGTAAGTCAAAAAA
This sequence comes from Flavobacteriia bacterium, assembly GCA_009925805.1. GTDB lineage: Bacteria > Bacteroidota > Bacteroidia > Flavobacteriales_D > Crocinitomicaceae > UBA952. The sequence continues at coordinate 41,747 of RFQF01000001.1, forward strand.
AAGCATCATGAGTTAAAGGTGGAATTGGTCTAAGAAACGAAGGTCATTTTCGGAATACAATCGCAAATCATTCACACGGTATTTAAGTTGAGCGATTCGTTCAACCCCCATCCCAAAGGCAAATCCAGAGTATGTTTTGGAGTCGATGCCGCAATCCTCCAATACATTTGGGTCTACCATGCCACAACCTAAAATTTCAAGCCATCCTGAATGTTTACATATCGAACACCCGCTTCCCGAACACAAGGTACAAGATACATCCACCTCCGCACTTGGCTCCGTAAAAGGAAAATACGAAGGGCGCAAGCGGATTTTCACCGAGCTACCGAAAAAACATTTAGCAAAGTACTCTAACGTTTGCTTCAAATCAGCCAAAGTAACGTGCTGGTCAATATAAAGCCCTTCAATTTGGTGGAAAAAACAATGTGCTCTTGCTGAAATGGCTTCGTTTCTGTAAACGCGACCGGGCGAGAGCGTTCGTATCGGTAAAGTGGATGATTCCATAACGCGTACTTGAACAGAGCTGGTATGGGTTCGCAAGGAAAACGATGCAAAGGGATCGTCGAGAAAAAAGGTGTCCTGCATGTCACGGGCAGGATGGTCCGGGGGGAAATTCAGGGCCGAAAAGTTATGCCAATCGTCTTCAATTTCAGGCCCTTCCGAAGAAATAAAACCAATTTTTTCAAAGATCGCCACAATTTCTTGGGTAATCATGCTTAACGGATGCAAGCTTCCCGTGGTTCGGGTAACAGCGGGTTTAGAATAATCCTCGGTTTTGGTAAATTTTTTAAGTTCTTTTTTTGGGGTTTCTAATAAAACCAAGCGATCCTCAACCGCTTGTTTTAATTGGTTTAATGCTGCTCCAATTTCCCTTTTTTCGTCGGGATTTACCGATTTAAATTCTTGATAGAGGCCTTTGATTACCCCTTTAGACCCTAAAAACCGAATTCGAAACGATGCCAAATGTTCAGGAGTGCTGAGATCCTCTTGCTCAGCCTCAAGGCGTATTTTTTCGATTTTTTCTAACATGCCTGTAACTTTTCTTGGCGCTTAAAGGTTTAAAGCTTGTTAGGCAAAAGTAAGGTTTTCTAATAAACGCTTGGACAAATTCGAAAAAAACAGAGCAGTTGTTCGCGTAATTCGAGAGAAGGCATTTTTTGAACCGATATTTTTTCCTACTTTTGATACAAATTTTTTTACAATCGAAAACAGTTTAGTTGCCATGAAAAAAATTACCTTGTTTCTGTTGTCCATGATTGCCTTGATTATCGTGGGATCATGTAAATCGAAGGACCCAGCAATATTGAAAGTGTTTGTTCGTTCCTCTTCCAATCAACTAATGAGTGGAGCTAAGGTTGTCGTTATTGGAGATCAACAGAGCAATCCTGCAACCCTACCCTTCGTAGATACTACCTACACGAACAGTTCGGGATTCAGTTCCGTGGATATGGATCAGTACTTTAACACCTCCGGCCCGGATAATACCACAGGGTATTTTGATATAATCGTAAAACACAATAACAAAACAGCTACAGGTTATTCGCGTTGTAGAATTCATACCACAGCTGTAGAAACTATCTACTTACCAAACTAAACAGACATGAATAATTTTAGGAATATTGCAATTTTAGGCCTACTTGTTCTCGGACTTAATGCGTGTGTTAAAAAAGAAGATACCCTCGCCAAAATAGAGGTACGCGATGAAAGCAATAATTTAGTGGAACAAGCAATGGTGGTACTACACGGCACATCTACCTGCAATTGTCCATCTCAAGTTGTGGTTTACGATACTGCTTTCACCAACTCCGCGGGAATTGCTACTTTTAATTATAATGAAATTTATCAATTAGGTCAGGCTGGCGTTGCGGTGCTCGATATCGAAGCCTATAAGGGTAACCGTCAGGGTCAAGGAATTATTAAGATTGAAGCCGAAAAGACGAACGAAGAAACGGTAATTATTCAACCTTAAGCACAAATTCTAAAGGGCCTTTTCATTTCTTCATTGAGCTCGTTCACTTCAACGAGTTGTGCTGTATGTGCGGTGAGGTCTATGCGATAAAACCTGCCATCCGGGGTTATCACCTCTTCCATTGAAGTATAAATTTGATCCATATTTGCCGTTAACCCCATTTTGTTGAGCAGAATGTTCAATTGATGGAAGTCTATTTGGATTTTGGTTTTAACAGACAGCGGCCCAAGATTCAAAACCCCAACACAATTCACTTGATTGGAGTTGTTAGAAAAGGTTATTTCTTCGATCAACAGTGTTTTCATGTTTTTTTTACAAAGATTCGCACCTAAGAACGTAATTGATTTACGTTGATTGTTTTTTCTTTCTTTCTTTTTTCAATTGGTTACCTTTGTGCCATGTCCGAACAAAAACAGATGTCCTTTTTACAACACTTGGATGAGTTGCGTTGGAGGCTTGTTCGAATCGCTATTGCCGTTATTTGTGTTGGGGTTGTTATTTGGATTTTTCAGGAATGGATTATGAACCATTTGTTTCTTTCCTTAAAAGATAAAGATTTCATCTCGTTTAAATTAATGTGTAAGTATTTGAATGTTTGCGTTGAAGACACCTCGGTCAAAATGCAAAGTATGACTATGTCTGGGCAATTCAATTATGCCATGACGATGTGCATTATGGGGGGGATAATTGTTTCCTCGCCTTATATTTTTTATCAGATTTGGGCATTCGTTAAACCAGGACTTAAACAAAATGAACTTAAAGCGGCCAAAGGGTTGGTTCGTATATGGGAACGGTTATCTCTACTGTATTTTATACGGGATTGCTATTTCTTTTGCCTATCGCAAGTTTTATCCTTGCAAAAATTGGATTAATCGATGCGGCTTTTTTGAAAAAGTATCGACGCCATGCCATTGTTGTTATCTTAATACTTGCCGCCGTCATTACCCCGCCCGATATACTTTCACAGATCATCGTATCCATTCCCATCATTGGGCTTTACGAAATTGGAATTTTAGTGGCCAAAAGGGTTGAAAAGAAAAGATAAAAGAATAAACCAATCGCGCTACAAACCACTTTACCAGTATAGCGATAATGCCCTAATATGGAAGAAAAACAAAATTCATTAAGGCAGGAGCTTTAGAGAGTTGTCTCGCTCCTAAGAACAGTTTATCCTAAGTTTTTTAATACCTTCGCCCAATGAAACTCTATACCCAATTGATTGAAAAAACCTACCGCGGCAGAAAAGTCGTAGATGGGGTATCCGTTGAGGTGAAGCAAGGTGAAATAGTAGGGTTACTCGGTCCCAACGGCGCAGGAAAAACCACCTCTTTTTACATGATGGTAGGTTTAGTTCGACCGGATAAAGGGCTGGTTTTCTTGGATACGAAAGAAATTACCCGGCTTCCCATGTATAAAAGAGCTCAGTTAGGGATTGGTTACCTCCCCCAAGAAGTTTCTGTATTTCGCAAACTTAGCGTGGAAGACAATATCCTGGCTATTCTGGAAATGCCCCATTGCGGTTGAAGACATCCAAGCGATTATTTCGGATTTAAAAAAACGAAATATTGGCGTGTTAATTACCGATCACAATGTGCAAGAGACCCTTTCCATTACCGACAGGGCGTATCTATTGTTTGAAGGAAAAATTCTGAAAAGCGGCACCGCAGAAGAATTAGCCAACGATGAGCAAGTGCGAAAGGTGTATCTAGGGCAAAATTTTGTCTTAAGAAAATAAATTAACGCAATAGCCGAACGGACCCGGTGATTTGTTGCCAAGCGCTGGGATATTCACATCCACGGTAACGAATTTTATAGGTATACACACCGTCCGGAGAATCCATGCCTTCAAATGTTCCATTCCAACCCTCGCTGAGTTGATCTGTGATGAAGACCGTTTGACCCCAGCGGTTGTATATTTGAAAATCCCAATCGTAAATCTCAAAAGGACAAATGGGTAAGAAAAGGTCGTTTTTTCCATCCTCGTCCGGGATGAAGGTGTTTGGTACATATATGGCAAAAGGAAGCACCAAAAGCGTCTTACGGACAGAGTCCTTACATCCGAACGCATTGGTAACCACGAGCTGGGGGTAGTCAGTACCAACGATTGCATATTCATGAACAAAGTTCGGCGCTGTTTCCATACAACTGTTATGATCTACCACATACAAATACGTGCTCGCACCTAAGGACTCATTGGTGAAAGTGACTTTGTTTTCACAAACATTCACCTCTTGAGGATTAACACTGAACATGGCCGTTGGAGAAGGGTGCACATTGATGATATCCTGCTGCATTAGGTACAAGGTGTCCACACATCCAACAGCGGTCGTCAAGGTTAAGGACACACTGTAGTTACCCACTTGATAATACGTATGAAACCCATTGAACCCATTTGAGGTATTTCCATCGCCAAAATCCCAGTGGTATTGTGCGGGTCCATCCGAAGTTGATGTGTTAATGAAGGTGGCCGAATAAGGAACACATTGCAATCCCTGTATCATGGTGAAACCGATGGTGGGCTCTGCGTAAACATACACGTTGCTCCGAACAGAATCTATACAATTATCAAAACTGCCATAAAGGGTAATAGGTTGAATTCCTGGGTGCAGAAAAGTTACCCCGGCTACATCGATAAGTGTTGAATTTGCAGGATTTCCGTGGGGTCCGAAATCCCACCAAAAGGTGGCATTTGGAGGGCCACTTACCGTGGCATCAAAAGAATACAAACCGCCATTGATACAAAGCGAATCATTGTGGGTAAAGGAGAGCTGTAAAGGCTCATTGAGCGTTATGGAAAGCGTATCAGAATCATTGCAATTACTGCCCGAGGAAACGCTTAAGGTTACCGTGTAGGTGCCCGGGGAAGGGTAGGTGTAGGTGGGTGTAACGAGATCACTCGTGTCACTGGTATTGCCCAATACGCCGAAGTCCCAATGTGTGACCAAGGAGTTGGTTGAGGTGTTACCAAAGGGAACGGTAAGCCCAATACAATTTAAATTTGCAGGCACCGAAGCGTGGGCAACAGGCACATCAAAAAGAAAGACAGAGTCCGTAAATGAGGTAACGCAAGCACCATCGTTACCGGTTATTGTAACAGGATGGAATCCTGCTGCATTGAAGGAAACATTGGACACATTTAACCCGGTCGCTGAAGCAATACTTGCACCGTTACCAAAAGACCAATTGTAGGTGCCTGTTCCGGGAGGTGCACTGCTGATTCCTATGAAATTAAAGGAATTACCTATAATGCATAAAGAATCATTGCTGTTCCACGAAACCGAAAAGGGGTTATTTACGGTTAAAGTCATGTAGGCGGTATCGGAGCAGGCTTGTCCTGGATTGACAATGAGTGAAGCCGTGTAGGTTCCGGGTGAAGGATAGGCATATGTGGGTTGAAAAGCCGAACTCACATCATTATTGATTCCTGGAACCCCGAAATCCCATGCGTAGGTGCTTCCTCCGTAGGAATTGTTCACAAAATTCACAGTCAGCCCTTGACAATACGAAACAAAGGTAGGCAGTTGTTCTTGGGTTGGAAGCAAGGCTTGTAAAGTGATATTGCAATTAAAAATCCGGAATAAAAAATCGCGCACCGTAGAACCGATAACCACCCCATTGCGGGTTTCGGTCACTTTTATCCCCACAACAAACAATCCCACATTTACAGGAATCACCTGCATGATCCCCGTATTTTGATTAATCGAGATCGTAGAGCCCGGGCCTAAGGGATTTGTAGCGTTGAATCCAGGGGCCCATGTTACGGGAGGGTAAGGAGGAGCAGGAGTTTGAGGAGGAACGGGTGTGATTGAACTGGCGCCCGCATTGGGAGTTACTAAGGAATAAGTGAGTACATCCCCGTCGGGATCGGTGGCACTCTGATTAATTATTTTCGATTCCAAATTACACAACAAGATGGGCGGGTAGTTCGTAAATCGAGGCGAACTGTTTTGATATAAGGTGCCATTACCCATAGAAGTGCCTGGGATATGGGTGGTCAGTGTAATCCCTGTATCATCAGGAGTAATAAGGTTGGTAACATTCGGCCCTCGACAGCAGCGCTGATAGGAAACATCATACCCTAGCGGATTGGGAGCCAAAGTGACCACCACCGTATAAGTGGCTTTTTCGACGCAAATTCCACCGGGAGGCGTGGCGCAGGGGTTGTTAAAAACAACGGGAACAGGAGTGCTCCCAGGAAAAGGAATAGATACGTTTTGGAATAGCGTCCCATTCCCAAGATAGATTGCTAACTGCAACGGATTATCATAAGCTGCTCCGTTTGAGGCACAATCACGGTAGAGGGTAATAAAAAAACGGTACTGGTTGTTGCCTAAATAATCGTAGTAAATGTCGCCACCGATAATATGAGATGCCCTTGAGGAAAATCCCAAAGAAGCGAAAAAC
>RFQF01000002.1 GCA_009925805.1 Flavobacteriia bacterium
CCCCGAATCCCTTCCCTTGGCTTCCCCAAGGCACACACTTTCTTTGGCATGTTTTCAGTTCCTTTGCAGTATTTACCTTAGGTATGTACGTTTATCGCTCCACGAATGCAGCGCGATTGCAGAATGTTCAGAAGGAAGTCTAAAAAGGTACATCGTCGTCATTTATGGGCCTCATGGTTATCTGATTGAAGCGAGTGTCATCCAAATAAACCCGTTTTCCTGGGAATTTAAACGTAAAGGAGGATCGTAATCGGTTGCATTCGAAAATGCTCAAAATACCGGATGCTTCATGATGAAACAGTAAATACAGGTACGATTTACTCTTGTTTGAAACAAAGATAAATCCTTTGGATGTTGGGAAGCACCTCATGCATTTTCCTTGAATCGCGTTTAAATGGGTGTCTCCAAGACCTTTGAAATATCCAAAGGCCCGCTCTAATTGGAAAAATAACCTTACATGGTCCCCTGGATTTTCCTCGGGTAATCCTCCGAGCAACATTTTGACCATTTCCAAATCCATTTCTTGAATAAAATGGCGCAAGGCATCTTCCACAGTGTTAAGAGGGCGAAGGGTAAAAGGCATTGTTTAGGGTTACCTACAAAATTAATCAGGAATTGAGTTATGAACATTTTAGGTCCTAAGAAGATGTCAACATGTGGATAAAATGTTTTATTATTCCAGCAAGCCAACTTTCCAATTGGACAATTATTAAACCTTGACCAAGGTCATATGAATTATTTCCCCCTCAAACGCACATTTCAACCAATACGTTCCATGGGCCATCCCGTGGGTTTCTAGCGTAAACGGAGATGCAGGCGAAGCGTATTCCTTCAGTTTTCTTCCGGCGGCATCAAAGAGCATAAACGTAAATGCGCCATCCAAGGGTAAATTATGCACGATGGTGGGATCGTTTTGGAAAGGGTTCGGGTGGATGCCAACTTGAATACTGCCCTGTGTAATTTGAAGCGTTTGCGCCGATTTCCCAATACACCCCAAGGTATCGGTAACGGTCATTTGAACCGTGTAAATTCCAGGGACCGCGTACACGTGGACCCCTTGCAACCCATTACCCCAGAGCGTTTGGTCTCCGAAATCCCAAAGGTATTGGCTGCTGATACCGTTGTTCCCGGTAAAGGTATATTGGATGTCATTACTACTCGGATTGAACGTACTATCCGGTTGCGAAATGCCAACGTTCATAGGAAGCGTTCGCTCGCACCCAAAAGCATCGCTTACCTCGAGCAGGTAAGGACCTGGGCTTGTAAACGTTATTTCTGGAGTTTCTGGACCCGGTTTCCAGTTGTAATGGTACACGGGGTTGTAAGGAGCGGTATAGGTGATTCCCCTACAAACCGTGGTATCCTGAGGGATTTGTACCGTGGGCAATTCCGCACCAAAAGGCGCCAAACTTTGATCGATCCACGTAAGGCGATGGTAAAGAAATACCTTTAAGTTCTGAATTTGTTGATCGTAAGATACGCCGTTCAAGGTAAGCCAGGTGGTAAAATTGCGTGCGGCTGGACCTTGATTCAGCAGTTGGGTAACACTATCAATGAACATCATGAATTTTCCATTGGAGAGCTCATTTTCGCGTAAACTGAACCAGCGGCAAGCAAGTTCATGACGGTAAACACTGTCTGTGTAGAGCTTCGACCACCAAAAGGGATATGGCCACAAGGGATGGCAATTTTGCCAAACCCACCCAGAAACTGGAGGCGAGTCCATCGCGCGGTCATAATCCCAGGGTGGACCAATGCATAGTTTCCCGCCACTGCTGTCCTTTTCTTTGTACAAATAGGTACTTCTACCGTAGCTATCATAGTTCATGGTGACCTCGTTCACAATCAAAAAGTCAATGAAGGTACTTACATCGATCCATGCACGGTAGCCCAAAGTGTCCTGTTGAAAATTTGGACCATTCAAGGCGTTTTCGAAGGAGTCTACATACGTTTTTATGTAATTTCCTTGCACCGGCAGGATACTGTCGGCTTTGGGATATACATATTTAAATTCCACTGGATGCGGAGAGGTTGCTTGGTTTATCGGAGGGTATTGCGAATTCCATGCTCCGGGATTTCCATTAATGTTCATTTCAATGATGTAGCCCCCTGTAAGCGCACTGCCTGTGGTGTCGGAAGAGGTCAGCTTGGCAATATGCACTCGGTTTTTATCGCGCTTGACCTTTTCAGTCAACGTATACACGCCTAGGTAATTCCCATCAAGAAAGAGTTCACAGTGTTTCGTGCGGGGCGCATACCTGCCCATCTTGCGTGCAAATGCGTACGCAATGCTGTTCTTGATCAAGGTGTTGTCCAAGTATTCCGCCTTGAATATCCAATCGTTTTCCTTGGGTAGTCCGAGCAAGGAAGTATCTATAGGGTTTCCAAAGGCATCCAGTAGATCGAAGTCGTAGTTCTTCTTGGGGTAATTGGGTCCCGTGAACCCCTGCCATTCCGCCATAATGGCGCCCTCATAAGCATAGTTCGTATCGTTTTCATAATTGATTTGCCCCAACCCTTTATCGATGATTTGCAGGGTTACCGGCACTTTTGTTACATCGTTGATGGCACTGTTTACGGTGGTTAATTTAACGATCGGCAGCACACTGCTAATCGCACCGGTATAAGTAATTGAGAAAGGTATGGTGTTTCCACATACTGCACCATTTTTTAAACCGATTTTGATGAGGTACGTGTTCCCAGCGATGAACATGCCTTGCACATACGCGGGCAAGCCGCAAGTTGTGTTATCGTCGTTGTATAGCAAGGTGCCGGAACTGGAACCATTCGCATCCACGTTAGCGCATGAGGTATAAACCCACAGCCGCGTATCGCACGATGTAAGATTGCAGGAGGCGATTTCATAAATGCCGGTTAACGATGGGGTGAAGGAATAAAACCAATTTTCTTGCGGAGCGACAGTAATTCCCGTATCTACAACGATGGCGTTTTCACAGAGTGAACCCGGTGCACAATTGAAAGCATGCGATTCGGAATGTGCAAATTGTCCGCCTGTGGCCACCTGTTGGCCATTTAAGGTAAGGGTATAAGAACCAAGGCCATAGCCGCAACAGATCCCATCGCCGTAACTGTCGAAGATCGTGTAGTGCAAACAGGCTGTGCTGTCCACGCAGACCGTGTCGCTTAAATAGTTGCCATTGGCGATAGGAACGTTGTTCGACGTAAGCTGCCACGTTGTTTCGTTCGGGTAGCTGTCGGGAACGATGGTGATTTCCAAAGGCCATTCCCCTGCCGGGCATTGGGCGAAAAACACCTGGTTGCTGCCCCATAGAAGAATGACCCATAAAATCCCAAGATATCGTTTCATCTAATTCCTTTAAGCAAAGATACAATTATTAAACTATTGTTAACTTTGTAGGTAAACCCATTACCACTGCTGATGCGATTCTTAGTTTTTGCTGCATTATGGACGAACGTTTTAGCTTTCGGCCAAAACCCTTGGAAAGTGACTTATGAACGGCCCAAGTGTTTTATCGAGAATCAAGGGCAGTTTGATGCTTACCAAAACGATCACACAGGTTTAATTCTTTTTGCAGCCGACTTCGGTAAAGCCAAAGTATTTTTTGGAAAGAAAGGCATCAAGTATTTTTTCATGGATGCTTCGAAGGAGGAGAAGGAAGGTTCGGAGGATGCATTTGAGGCGCCGCAGATTAAGGAATTTAGCAACCTCAATGAGCACAAACAATGGGAGCGTAACATCGGTAAGTATCGTTTTAAGTACGATGAGGTAAACTTGGATTTCCCAGGATACCAACAAACCGCATTGCAAGGAATTAATCCCTTAACCCCATACTTTAGTTATACGTACAGCACCCCAGAAGGGCCTTACATCAACCGCAATCATGTCCAAGGCTTCGAACAAATCGTGTATAAAGAAATAGCTCCCGGGATTGATTTAACTTATGCCATTCACCCGGAATCGGGCCTTAAATATGCGCTTACTGTTCATCCGAATGCCGATCCAACCAAATTTACCATGCATTTCGACCGCGATGTGAATTTATTGAACCAAGACTTGCACATTAACACCCTGTTTGGCGATTTGGTGGACCATGCTCCATTGACTTTTTATGAACATGCTGATAACGCCACGATTCCCTCTTCCTTCGCCGTTCGTGACGAGCGAACCGTAGGGTTTCAACTTGCGACATATCAAGCGGCGAATACGGTAATCATTGATCCATGGACCCAGCTTCCAAGTTTCAGCTCTAACTGGGATTGTGTATGGGAATGTGATAAGGATGCTGCAGGCAATATTTACGCGATAGGAGGTGTGATGCCGATGCAACTATTGAAGTATAATGCAGCAGGAACCCTTCAATGGACCTACAGCACGCCGTATGACACCTCGAATGTATGGTTGGGCACCTTGGCGGTTGACAATGTAGGTAATTCTTATGTTACCGCGGGTTCCGTGGCGGCCATTCAAAAAATCAACAGTTCAGGTTCCCTTGTATGGAATAACCCCAATCCCGGAGGTTTATTGAGTAATGATGAATTCTGGAGCATTTCCTTCAATTGTGATCAATCGAAACTTGTGGTTGGTGGTACAGGGGGCTCCGCGTTCTCACTTACCGCCTCTATCTACAACATCGATGTAGCCAACGGCAACATTACCTCCAGCCAGAATGTGGCGCAAGGAAGTACCTTTGGAATTCCGCCCTCCCTGCAAGAGGTTCGCGCCATTTGCGCTTCGCCCAACGGGAAATACTACTTCCTGACGCAAGACACCGTAGGGGCTATTAACCAAAACTTTAACGCGTGCGGAGGTTCTCCCTTGTTTTACAAAATAAACAACTCGTATAACTTAGGATATAAGTGTGAGAACTACCGTTACGATAATTCCGGGATTTGCGCCATTAAAGCCAATAATGCGTTTTATTACACCCAGAATGGCGTGAATGTCGTCAAGCGCAACTTGCAAACCGGGGCAATTCTTACCACCTCTCCGATTCCTGGAGGAGCGAATACCACCGCACTGGGTGATTTCTCGGTCTCGAACAGCGGTTTAGACATTGATAATTGCGGCAACGTGTATGTCGGTTCTTCAACCGGGGTGGTTAAGTATGACGGCAATTTGGTGCAATTGGCTACCTATCCTACCAACTTCAAAGTCTACGATGTGCACGTCATCAACGGCGGCGATATTGTGGCCGTTGGAAGCACCGGGACTTCTTCCAGCAATGTACGAACGGGTTACGTGCAAACGTTCACGGCAGGCGCTTGCGCACCGATGACTACCAATTGTTGCGATGCATCCATTTGTCCGGTGCAAAATATGTGCATTACCGATGCCCCGCTGCAATTAAGTGCGGCTACGCCGGGAGGAACATGGAGTGGTCCTGGGGTCTCTGCCTCGGGGGTTTTTACGCCTTCCACGGCAGGGGTGGGCAACCAAACCATAACCTACACCTTGGCGTGCGGTTCCGAATCGATTACCATTGTGGTGAGTCCTTGTCAAGGGTTAACTGCTTGTGTTGAAGCCAACGGTTCGATCACGGTGAATGGGGGAGTTGCACCCTATACATGGGCTTATTTTCAAGCGGCCCAAAACACCCCAATTACGAACCAAACAGAATGTCAAAATTGCGGATACACTTGGTTTTTTGGGCAATGTTTGAACGGTTTTACCCCGGTGGTTTCCTGCAATGCTCCAGCGCAATGGGTCAATTTTGCCACAGGCACCAACGCAACGCCTCCCAACGGTTCCGCACAGGTACAAGTTACGGATGCGGGTGGCACGGTGCAAGTCTTTACCCTGGCCAACCTCCAGCCCTGTAACCCGAATCCTTGTCCGACCATTACCTTAAGTCCTTCGAATATCGTCAACGCAACCTGTTTTGGCCTTTCCGATGGTTCGGCAAATTTCAAATCAATACCTTGAACATTACAGCCACGCAATGCGGGAGTTCCAATGGCGCCATTTCCCTCAATGTTATCGGGGGAAGTGGTAATTATTCCTATGCTTGGAATCCCAATGTCGGTGCCTCATCCACGATTCAGAACTTAGCCGGGGGTAATTATTCGGTGGTCGTTACCGACATAGCAAACGGTTGCACCAATACACTCCAGGTCAATGTTCCTACCCTTGGTGGACCTACGTTGAATAATCCCGTAGTAACTGCGGCGCTGTGTTATGGGGTATCCAATGGGGGAATACAAGCCAGTGCCGGTGGTTCTACACCGCCCTATCAATATTCCTTGAACAATGGTATAGCACAAGCTTCTGGGCTCTTTAGTGGGCTTGCCGCTGGAACTTATTCTTTAACCGTTACCGATGCCAACGGTTGTCAAAATTCCTTGAACGTCAATGTTACGCAACCTTCAGAACTGGTCTTGAATCCAATGCCCTCGGTGCAAGTTTGTTCAGGAGATTCCGCTTTGCTAAGCGCGGTAGTTTCGGGCGGTATTGCCCCGTACAATTACCAATGGTCGGGCAACGTTGGAGGGGCTAATGTGTGGATTACGCCAAGTCAAACCGAGCAAATTACGTTGACCGTAACGGATGCAAATGCCTGTGCAATATCCCAATCAGTTCAGGTTACCATAGTTCCTTGTGGAGCGATAGTGTTGTTCATTCCAAACGTATTTACCCCTAACGCGGATGGCCAAAACGATACCTATGGTATTCAGTCCATCAATGCAGTCAGCCAAGAGGCCTTGATTGTGAACCGTTGGGGTGAAGTGATGGCGGAACTCAATCAACTCAATCAAATGTGGGATGGGCTTACGGCGAACGGAAAAGAAGCCCTGGATGGGGTTTATTTTATGAAATACCGAGTGATTGGTTTGGGGGGAGAAGAACAACAAGGGCACGTCTTTTTTCATTTAAAGCGGTAGGATTATTCGTTTAGCGAACTATTGGCAACACAATTATTCTGTATGTCCCACCTTGGTTTATCCGCCTTCGAAGGGGCAGTTAGATTCTTTGCTACCTCGTTAAAAATCACTCGAACAAAAAACAGTTAAAGGTTTTACGTTATCTTTAACGTGTGACAAAGCGCATTTTTGGCTATTGGTTCATCTGCATTTTAGTGCCCTGCGTTGGAATGGCGCAAGATGTGCATGAATTGGCACGAACGGGAACCGTGGATCAAATGAAAGCGTGTCTCTTGAAAGATTCCACTGCGGTAAATCGGCTTTCAGACCGAGGAATGACCCCTTTTATTTTAGCGTGCTACAGGGGTAACAACGATGTGGCAAAGGTCCTTTTAGAAAGAGGAGCTGATGTGGGCTATTGCGCTGCGGAAGGTTCTGCAATCTATGGGATGATATTCAAAAATAACCTCGAAATGTTGGATTTTACATTGGCAAAAGGCTTTTCTCCGAACGATACCTGCCAGTTTCAACAATTCGGTACACCGTTGCATTTGGCGATGCATTTGAAGCGCTATGAAGCGATAGAATTATTGTTGAAGTATGGGTCACGCACCGAAATACTTGACCCTAAAAACAGGTCCCTAAAAACGCTCTTGAAATACTACCAAGATCCTACGTTAAACAAGCTGCTAAAAAAGAAAAGGAAATCTCGGAACTAACTTCCGTTACTGCCGAACAAAGGGCACCCGTTGCATCCCTTCGCTTGTTTGGAATTCAAAACTATAGAGTCCTGGTGCTAAGGATTCGATCGCTATCGATGCGCGTAGCTTTTCATCCAATACCACTTTCCCATCCATTTTACATCGCCCTTGCAGGTCGATTACGCGATACGAACAAGGGGCGTGTTCCTCAAAGGAGAAAAGGACTTCCACCGTCGCACCCGAGTTGGGATTGGGGATCAACCGTATTTCGTGACCTAAGCCTTGTGATGCATTCGTGGATTCCACTAAAGTTATCGCGCCGTTAAAGTTCCAACCTTTCAGTTTTAATATTTGAAATTCATCCTCGTAACGCACGCTGTCGCCCCATGAGGTGCTTGGAAGTAAGCGCCAAGTTCCTGCTTGTTCGATCAGCAAGGAAGGATTAGCCACAGATTTAATGCGATCAACGATCCAAGATACATCTAAGGAATTTCCATGCGTATTGAAGGATAGCGTTTGGCTCCATGGGTTTACCTGGAGTATTGGATTGGGTTGGTGCTGACCAATTTCGATGGGACCAACCTCCTTTCCATGAACGCTCAACCCATTCCACAGGAACTGCGTGAAGTCCAGCTGGGTTACCAAAATCGTGTCGCGAAGTACATCCGCACGCATCTTAGGCGCATAGGTAATCGAAGTGTCGGACTCAACGAGGTACCGGACAAGTTCATATCCGGGTGCCACCATCGTTAGTGTGTAACTCCCTTCCGGTAAGGCCAGCTGTTGGGTTGAAAGCACTTCGGAATAAAGATCACCGTCTACGTACAAACTTGCTTTGATGGATTCCCGTTGGTTGATTTGTATTTTACGTAGGGTTTGAGCATGGTCCGTGTAAAGCCATTTGTCGGTTACAACTACGGTATCGCTTCCATTGAAAACCACAAATTCAAAGTAGTTCATTCCATGGGTTAGGTTCACCGGGATTTTTTGTGTGGAGGCGGGGTAGTTCTGGAAGTTCGCTCCACCGTTTGTGCTTAACCAAAACCCTTGTACGTTTTCCGCTTGAACGTTCAAATACGGCGCTAGGATGTCGTTACTGTGGCTTACACGGAAAACGATGGGGGATCTTTGGGCAATCATCGGGATTCCCATTTTATCCTTAAAAGTTACCTGATTCAGGGAGAATTTTGCAGGAAAATAGCCTGAACGGGTGAGTAGCATCGAATCGTTTGTACAAGGCGTAAATTCTTGAAGAATATCTACCGCGCCGTTGCCGTGCGTTTCATCAAGATATATCCAGTCCTCCGCGTTTTTAAGAAAAATGGAGGCACCGTTTACGGGCGAGGCCACTGCTTGAACATATAGAGCCGCCTGATTTCCTCCGTTGGCTGCCACAGGACCTAAGTTTCCACCTGTGGCACTCGCGCTTACCTTGAAGTAATAATTATCGCTGAGAACGGTCTTATCAGCACTCGTATATATGGGAGTGCATTGATTGAAATTGATGGAAGAGGAATTGTAATATACATTCTCCACGGTCCATTTATACGTCGCACCCGGAGTCAAGGCAGGAAACCCTTGTCCGTTAATTTGATTTCCCGTGATATTCAGGGTATTTCCAACTTGTTGATAGCAGTTTCCATTCAGTTTATAAAGCCGCACTCGATAGCCCATCACGTAGTTGTGCTTGATCCAAGTAAAGGTAGGTGTAGTTGTTCCAATAGTAGGAATGCTGTTGGTGGAACCCGGGCTCACAATTTCGGGAACAGCGCGCACCCAGCCACGCGTGGTAGGGTAGGAACTTGTAGCTGTCCATTTTCCAGACATCAGTTTTAAGGACAAAGGATAATTCAAGTGCTGCGATGCAATGGATCCCCAGTTTTGTTGGAAGGTATTCAAGGTGTAGTTACTCACATTTTGACTGTAACTTGGCGTGAAATTTCGAATCATCGCAACATGACCTGCCGATGTGGGATCTGCACGCATGAAGGTGATCATATCGTTCGATTTCGGAGCCGAAGTCGTAAGACCGTTGGTCATTTGTCGAAGTCCTTTTCGGTTTCCGGTTACATCGAAATAATCCTTCCCATTTCCTCCTTGAATATTGATTCGGTAACGTGTAAAGTAAAAGCGAGCGGGTAATTCCACGCATTGCCATCCATAACTCCAACCGCTTTGGCTTTGTATGGTGGTGCTGGCTTTATTGTAAACGCCGTTTTCGCATCCTCCGTTTTTGTAAATGGGTACATTATTTACCTCACCAAGGCGCGTCCCAAAAGGATCCACGCCCGCGGGAACACCTGAGCAATTGAGCGGCAAAGGGGTCGGTTTCGGTAGGGTTGTAAATTGCCGTTTAAAGCAAGCGATGGGAACGTTGTTGGCATCAAAGGCGGTTACTTTCCAACTGTAAAGGGTTTTGTAGAGCAAAGGAGTGGAACAAACCAATTTCGCATAACTCGCAGTTCCGGGGGCTGTTACGGTATTTACCAGATTTCCGTTAATTCCTATGGCCACTTCCGTGTTGTTGGCATTATTGACTTTGAACAATTCGACTTTGTAGTAGGTTGCGGCTATGCCTTCTTCATGCTGCCATTCCAAAACGGGTAAATTATCGACCCATTCTGCTTTGTGCATAGGATTGGAATTCACCCCAAGATGATTGCATCCAGTACAATTCGCAAGCAGCGGCGCCATGCCGGTGCCTACCAAATGAAATACGAACGGATTCTCATCTATGTCGTTGGTGCTAAAATAAATGGTACCGTTTGTTATCCCCAAAATGCTCGGCGTGAAGGTAATAGTACGTATAATGGAGGCACCCGGAGCGAGTGTCCCCGTGACCGAGGGCGTCAAGGTAAACATGGGGTTCGTGCTTTGAAGGTTGGATAAATTCAAATTCGCTGTACCAATGTTCTTGATGATTATTGCAACTGCAAGGGAATTCCCTATTGAGCAAGCACCAAAATTGATGACCGATCCTGTAGCGAAATCGCTTGAATTGTAGGTAACCTGAATCTCGGGCTTAGGGCCAAAAGGATTAATGCCATAACCCTTAAGTACCCAATTTTGAGGACTGTTTGGATCGTTAGACTGAATTTGTAGATTTCCAGTGGAGAACCCGCCCACGACAGGGGTAAACAAGAAATGCAGGTATTGCCCTGTTCCTGGGGCTAAATTCATTGGAAGGGCTGCAGGAACCCAAGAAAACGCAGACCCTGTGATGACCACGTTACTAATACTTAATGGTCCTTGGCCGTTGTTTACAACATATACCGAATCAAGGAGGGAGCTTCCGAGAAGGGTAGAATCCACGGTAACCGTATCCAAAACAGGTATTACTTGTGCATGATGTTGCAGCTGCAGTTGAGAGGCCACGCCAATAGCGCTCAAATTGAACCCGTAACTCGCTTCATCCCAGTCGTTCGAAGTTATGGTGATATGATCGCTTAAATTTCCAGCAACTTGGGGGGATAAACTCACGTTCAAAAAGACGGTATCCAACGGCGCTACGGTTGAAGCAGGATTATTTGTAATGTGCCATTGGGTTCCTTGGGTAAGAGCAATGGAGCTTATGGAAAGGTTGCCGGTACCCTGATTGGATATCTGGAAGGTTTTTGATACGGTGTTTCCAATTCCAACTGTTCCGTAGTTTGACGTGGAGTTTATGGCTTGATTTACATTTTGTTCTGTTACCTTGATATCGGGAATTTGTGGACAATACGAAATGCGTTTCACGAGAATTCCGTTAGGACCAGAAACACTCAAGGCGGTGATTTCACGTTGGGTGAAGCGGATTTTTTTGAAGGGCGTCGTTGCGGAAATAATCAATCGTCCATCGTCGGCGTTTCCTGAGTAGGCTTTAATGGTTTTCGTGCTGTTCACAAAGTAGGTACCACCAGCCGTTCCCGTTGGAACCCCGGGTTGATAGGTGTAGGTTACTCCGGTAGTGAGGTATTGACCGTTGGATAATTTTGGATAAATGCGTTGAATTTGTTCCTCCCCATCGGTATTGTTGTTGATCGCTCCGAAGTCCAGCATTACCCCATATACCAGCTGGGTGAAGGTAATTTCTACCACAACGGAGTCTAAATTTAGGTTGTTATCCTTTCCAACCCATAATGAACTTGACCCATAAGGATAAAAATTAGGACCGTTTCCAGCTGTTTTTTGCACGAACACATTAAAAGGCATGTTAAACGTTGCAGCGGCATAGGTATAGCTGCTTACGTTCGAACCCACTGTGCCCAAATTCGAATTGGTCAGGGTAAAACTTGAGGTACCGCAAGGGAGTTGGGCCTTAAAGTTTTGCAGAGTAACCAATAAAAGGACGAAAAATAGAAAAGTTCGCATTCGGTTAATTTGTTTTTTCAAAGCGAAAGGATTGTGGTTTTCCTTTGCCTAAGGTTAACGTGTAGGATCCTGGTTTCAATTTTTGTATATCTAATGAAACGATGGTTAAGCCATTTTCCCAATGAGCTACCTCGGTTGGTACTTGCTGTTGGGTACCGTCCGATGCATACATGTGAATTTCCGTTGGGGAACAATTAAAGGTTTGCAATTTGATAAAATCATGACTTGGATTTGGGTACATTCCCACCAAGATGGGTGCATTCAGTTGATTTACTTCAACAGAAAAGCGGTTGCATGGACCCAGTAAATTTTGTGGAAATGCCCCATGACCTAAGGCCGCAGCGTTTGATAGCGTTAGGGTATTTGAACCTAAATTAACCGCAAAAGACTTAACGGCAGTGCTTGAAGGATTCATTTGATCAATAGTTTGTAAGTGATACCAGTCTCCTTGGACACGTTGAGGGGTGATATCTACTAAAATGTATCCGTGTTTGGTAAGTTCCACGTAATTAATCCAAGGATTTTGTTGGGTAATAAAGGCGGCCAAATTTATAGGACTTCCAGGGGAGGTTACACTCGGTGTTACCATTTCAACCCCCACCGGGTTTGGACCATTTTTTAAGTTTAAAGCCCAACTCGTATGAATATCGCCTGTTAGGAAAACCGTGTTATTTATGGATTGACCCGATAAAAAATCGTACAATTTTTGACGTTCTGCAGGGTATCCATCCCACGAATCGGTATTTATTGGCGATCCGAATAACGTTACGGCACCTATCATTACTTGATTTCCAATGATTTTCCAAGGTTGTTGTGTAGTGGCTAATTCGTTTTTAAACCAATTAAATTGGGAGTGTCCCATGAGGGTACGGCTCGTATCGTTGAAGTTTGGGTCGTTTGCATTTAATTGAATTTCCCTTCCCTCCAGTCGCGTATCAAGCATAATAACTTTTGCTAGGTCGCCAAGAGCAAATGTTCTAAATATCTCTTGATTCCCGGGAGCCTTTGGGCGAATTGGAATCCACTCAAAATAAGCACGCTTTCCAGCCGCCATCCGCTGATTCCACGGGCCTTCGTTGGCTTGGTGATTTTGAGCCCCACCGGTGTAGGAATTATTGGCAGTTTCATGATCATCCCAAATACAAATCCACGGGAAATTTTGATGTAACTTTCGTAATGCATAATCCAAATGGTATGAATTATACCGCAAGCGATACTCGTTTAAATCTATTATTTCAACCAAGGGTTGCCAAGTTCGGTCAACGTTGGGATTTGGACTAAAGCCTTGGCTTTCATATTCATAGATGTAATCTCCCAACATTAACACAGCATCAATATCATTTTTTTCGGCAATCGCTTCATAGGCATTAAAATAACCCGACTCCATACTGGCGCAAGAAACCACCGCCAAACGGAAATTATTGACATTTCCAACAGGAAGTGTTTTGGTTCGACCTACTAAACTGTAAGCTCCGTTGTGCTCAAATTCATAGTAATAAAACGTGTTAGGGTTTAATCCAGTAACATCAATTTTAACCGTAAAGTCTTTCGTAGAATCGGTAGTAAAAACGCCACTCGAAACGATGTTTGTAAACTGTTCATCGGTGGCCACGTGATAGGTACCCGTAAGGACTGATCCGTAGTCAGTAGGCGTCACTCGGGTCCAGATAATTACCCGGTCACTCAGGGGATCTCCCGAGGCTACACCGTGGTAAAAAGGGGCAATGCACTCTTGGGGACTAACGCTCGTTTGAGCTAGGGCACCAAGGCTCAATAATACGGAAAGGATGAGCAAAGAAAATTTCAACATCTTAATAAAATTTGAATCAAAATTACGCAACTGCCTTTAATCGAAGTATTTTGCGCCCAGTTTTGAAGTATATTTAATCTAAGTTTAACCTAAGGGGAATTGCATGGTGGATAGTAACCAAAAACAGGACGAACGTGTTCAAGAAGATTTGGGATTTGGGAGTAAAAACTACGCCAATAAATCGCGCTATCTGAATCCGGATGGCACCTTCAACATTCGACGAAAAGGCGCGCGATTTTGGGAGAATTTTGACGTATACCACACGCTGATTACGATGTCTTGGCGAAGGTTTTTGGTGTTTGTTTTGCTGGGATTTATCTTGGTGAATTCCTTTTTTACCCTACTGTATTTTAGCATCGGTGTCGACCATTTTGGGAATTTTCCAACCGAAACGCCCTTCCATAATTTCATTCAATTGTTTTTCTTCAGCTCACAGACATTAACTACCGTGGGCTATGGTCATATTTATCCCAAAGGAACCATGGCGAGTGCTGTGGCGATGTTGGAAGCGGCCTTTGGTTTAATGGCTTTTGCCCTTGCGACCGGAATTTTATTTGCGCGTTTTTCGCGTCCTCAGGGTAAATTACTGTTCAGTCAGAACCTGATCATTGCCCCGTATAAAGCGACAAAAGGTCTCATGTTTCGTTTGGCCAATCCCAAGCGGAACGAACTCATTGAGGTGGAAGTGCAGGTGCTTTTGTCGACCATCAACCACGACACAGGCCTTCGCCTGTACAAACCCCTCGAACTGGAACTTCGAAAAGTGAATTTTCTCGCCATGACGTGGACGGTGGTTCACCCCTTAGATGCAAGCAGTCCGCTGTTTGAGGCGACCTTGGAGGATTATAAAGCCTTGGATGCCGAAATTTTGATATTAGTGAAAGCCATCGACGACACCTATGAACAAATGGTGCATTACCGACATGCTTATACCTATGAAGATGTATTGAGTGACGTCAAATTTGTCCCGATTTCTCTTGAACCGCAACCCAAAGGCAAATTGCACCTTGATTTGCAAAAAATTCATGAGGTTGTAAAGGTGGAATAATCTCCTGGCTAGACCACCAAGAGTCCGTGATGAAACAGGGATTTTTCAAAGTCAATATCAATCCGACCTAGAAATAATCCTGCCCACCCGGTTTGGTTAATGAGTATGGGTTTTTTATCCAAGTTTTCAGTCATCAAGGGCTTTTCCAGAAAGGTATGGGTATGCCCCCCTAAGATGAGGTCAATGTTTTGCGTTTGTGCTGCCAACACTTTATCCGAAACTTGGTTGGAATTGTATTCGAAGCCGAGATGGGAGAGGCAAATCACCAAATCACAATTTTTAGCCTTGAGGGTTTTTGCGGTTTGATTGGCCACCGTAACGGGATCAAGGTATTGCATTCCTCGATAGTTGGAATCTCCCGCTAAGCCATCAAGATTTACGCCTAGCCCTAAGATACCTATTTTTAATCCTCCCTTTTGAAGGATGAGGTGAGGAACCGTGGCTCCTTCTAAAACGGTGTTTTTGAAATCGTAATTGCTGCAAATGAAGGGAAAACGAGCATGTTGTTGGGCATTTTTGAAACCGTCCATTCCAATATCGAAATCATGATTTCCCATGGTGGAGGCATCGTATTGCATGGCGCTCATTAATTTCATTTCTAGTACGCCATGGTACTTATTGAAATAGGGCGTTCCCTGAAAGATATCGCCCGAATCTAAGAGTAAAACATGTTCTTCTTCCGCGCGAATTTTTTCAACGAGTGCAGCACGCTTGGCTACCCCTCCCATGCCCGGATACTTGGCGTGATTCATTGGAAAGGGATCGATGTTGGAATGTGTATCGTTGGTGTGCAGAATCGTTAACTTTTTTCCACGCTTAAAGGATTGTGCACGCAGGTCCAGCCCACCGCTCAATGCGCCCAGGGTTACCAATCCCGTTGTACTTAAAAAACTTCTTCGATTCATGGGATGTACCTTTTTTCGCTGCGGTTTTGTATTGTTCCTTGCTGCTTTACTGCTTGAATGAAAACATCCCGCATATTTCGCCTGCTAATCGTTAACGATTCAGGTTTCAAGAAAAAGGTCATTTTATCCCCGCCGTTAGCCAAGTAGTCGGAGGTGATTACCGTAATGTGGGTGTGTTCAGGTAGTAAGCTATGGATAAGTAGTTTTCCTTTTTCAAACCGTGCATTGGAAAGGGCAACACCTTTGGCTTGTAGGGTAAGGTTTTGTTCAATCTCCGGAATGCGTTCTACTGGCAAGCGTACCCACGCCACCACGTTGTCAAAGGGCATGAGTTTGTACATGTCTCCCACGGTGATTTTCCCTGGATTAATGCTCGATCTAAGCCCCCCTGCATTGAGTAAAACAATCACGGGTTCCTTCATTTTGACGGCTTGTGTTTCTTGTTGCAGCAACGCATCGGCAGACCAATTCAGCAAATTCGAATTCGGAAAACGCAAATCAAAACTGGTATCGGCTAAGCCAATAACTTCCTCCATTTCAGCGGCTAAGCTGTCATAATAGGGTTGAATCATGGCGCTAACGGCTTCCTTTGCAGGATAACTGGCATCTAGGCCCACATTTTTAACACCGGTATGGAGGCTTAATTGATGGGAACAACCCCATAATAGCAGAACCCAAAGCGTAAGGAACCAAAAACGCATTATTCAATCACAAAGCTTCGTTGGGTTGTGCCGAAAGGCGTTTCCACGGCTAAAATGTATTGTCCAGTGTTCAGGGAAGAGGCATCAAGAATAAGCACAGGCACTTCCAAATTATTATCTTGCTTAACCCTTCTACCGCTCATATCGAAAATGGTGTATCCAACTATCGTAGTGTTATTTACCTGTGCATACACTTTATTATTGCTGGGAACAGGAAATACCGAAAAATTAGCAGCCAATTGTTCTGCCACTCCGGCATAGCAGTTTTCCCCTAAGTAATGCATGTTCGAAAAGTCAATATGGCAAACGTAATTGATGGAATCAATGAAAGGATTACGGTTTCCTTGAACGTTGTAAATGTATTCTTGACGAGCAATTTCGTAAGCGTCAGGAAGATCATTGAAATGCCAGTTTTTCAAGGAATTTTGGTCCTGGTAAGCAGGAAGGCTCCAATTCAATCCGTTTTGACCGTTGTAACACGTGGCTTCATAAAAAATGGACCTCGCTGAATTTCCTTTTTGGGCGGCACGTGGCTCGTAACACATTTGATTTCCGTGGTAGCCAACGTTTCCTTCTAAGTAGGTGAAAATGATACTTCCGGTGATATCCAGCAAGGGTAAATTACTCCTGGGTGAATTGGCGTTGGCCAAGTTGGTAGGATACAAATTATGCAGGTCTGTATATTCAGGGAGTTCTGGGTTGTCACAAGGGTAGGAGGGCATCCATGAATGACAGTAGGAATGCTCGCGAGAATAACCTGCTACGGTCCAGTCAAAAGGATCGGTAAATACTTTTCGTTCTCCGGAATATACGCAGGTAACATACGATTGTCCAGCAGTGGTATCGCAGGTTTCAAATTGATTGATGAGTGTTTGCTTATAATTGAAATAACTAATTTGGGTATGCGGATTAATAAGAGAAGATAAATTGCTTAAAAACGTAGGGCTTTGGGCGTTGATACCCGCGTAATAATTCCCGATGTTCAATCCGGTCGTTGTAACATTTCCGGTGGCAGGATTTACGGTTCTGTAGTTTTCAAAGCCCGCAGGCCCGTTGAAGGCATATACTGCCAAGTAATAAGGTTGATTTGCCCGAACACCCCGAGGAACAAAGGAGGTTCCGCTGCCCGTGTAGGCAACTTTCGCATTCCCGAGAACATCTCCGCGTAGGTAGGTAGTACCATCAACAGGAACTCCCGACACTGGTCCCGTTTTAGACCACAACACCACGTATTTTTCAGCACCTGTTCCGGCTGTGTAGTTTCCAGTAAACGTGTAAGCTTGTAAGTTGGTAAAGGTAAGATTCGAGGGATTTGACGTGGGCTCTGTGGCGAGATTATCCAATCCTACAGCTAATAGATGAATGATGTACGGATTTTCGTCGTTGTCATCGTTGGCAATCGTCAAGGTAGCTACACGCGTTCCGTTACCCGTGGGTGCGAAATTCAAATTAAAATTCTGAGAACTGGTTGCCCCGATGGTAGCTGTGTTGAGGTTGGTGGTAAAATCAGCGGCTTGGGTGCCGGTTAAAGTGGTACCGGAAACGGTAAGATTTTGAACCCCAGAATTTTCCACGGTGATGGTATTTGCGGCCGTGTTTCCAATTACATAGGTACCGTTATCTAAGACCGTATTTCCATTGATCTTTACATTGATTTCGCGTGCAGGCGCTACGTAAGGAACAATATCAGCAAGGCTTCGGGGAACGATTTGATAATTCGCATTGAACTGCCCCAATAAACCGGTAATAGTTACTGCCCCTGCGGGAATGGAGGTGCCATCAATGTTGGTGGTTCCGTTAATGCGAACATCGAGGGTATTTCCACCGCTTGTGATTTGCACGGTGCTGTTACCCGCAGCGAATGAACCTGTTTGAACGAAAGTAACATTTTCGATGCGCACCAGTTGTGACTCCAACAACTCTCCCGCACTGGTAATAGGAATCACCTGCGGAACATTTTGGGTTACCGGTCCGTGGTTAGTAAAACTGTTGGTGGGGGATAGTTCCAATAATCCGCTAAAGTCGAAAAGGACGCCTGTGGCGGTAATGGAATCGCCCAAAGCTATTCCGGAAAGATTGTTTCCGTAACAGGCAATACCTGCGGTAGCATCTTGAATGTAGCGAATAGAACCTAATTCCGAACCGTTGGAAACGACCCCTTTAACGGTAACCGTGGCTCCAATGGAAAGGCTGCGCGCTTGTTGAATGGTTTGAGCTTGCATGCAAGCCACCGATAGGATTACAAAAGAGGTTAAAATCGTTTTCATACTTAAAATTGATAGGATAAAGATACATTAAATCGTAAACCTTGCCCAAACATCACGGTGGCAGAGGTCGCATTAAAGTTCGCGTTATTATTGTTGGAATTGTTGGAAGCATCAGCAATGTATACAGCATTCAATAAGTTGATGATACTGGCCGAAAGGTTTAAGGCGTCTTCGTTGATTTTAAAACGATACCCTGCATACAAATTCACCAAATAATAAGAGGGCATCACCCAAGACTGTCTTCCACCGTTTGCCCCTTGAAGCGAAAAGGGATTAAAATTGGAATAGTAACGGTCAAAATATTGAACTTGCCCTTTAAAATACAAATTTTTAATAGGTTCGTAGCGAATGGTAGCCGAAAGTGCTGTTTGGGCCGCGTCTCCCACACCCACTCCTTTTGCATTAAAAGTGTATTTCAAGGAATCATATTGAGGAATGACAATGGTTTTGGAAGAATTCCAGAACCAATCGCCCATCGAGAACATCCATTCGGTAGATACTTTTTTGTGAATTTGCCAGGTAACATCGAGTTCACCGCCACGATGTATAGCGTCCATTCCGTTAATGTTAACATAGATACTCTCGCTCGGATCGTTGGGATCTGGCACCGCTACCCCGTAAGGAAAGGGCTTGTTTTTCCAATTCGTTAAATAGCCATTCAAATTAAATCCTATGAACTTATTGGCATAAGTAATTCCGAATTCCGAGGCTAAGATTTTCTCATTGGTCATTACGCCAAAGAACTTATTATAATTATTATCAATCACGTTGGAAAACATGGGTGTTCGGTTCAGGTAACCCAAATTCACAAATACACTGGCGCCGTCAAATAAATTATAGCTTGCACCCGTCTTAAGCGTAAATCCAGGAATATATTTCCAAGCGGTTTTAACAAAATCAACTCCCTCAGAATTGCTGGTATAGGTAGTGCCGTGATACGTAATGGTATCTCCGTAGCCAAAACGAAGCACCGTATCACCTAAGGTAAGTTCCTTTTTTTGGAAATAATCGATGCCGCGGTATCCGTTTACAATGCCTGAAACATTCACGAAAGCATTGATTTTTTTACCTTCATACACCAATTGACCAAAGGATCCTAACCAACTTACTAAACCGTCACGGTCTGAATTGAACAAGTTTTTAGCAATTTTATCTCCCACGCGCTTCATTGGGCTCGCTGCATTCTTGTTGGACATATCAATGTAATAATCACCTCCCAATAAATCTTTGATGACTTGGTAGTGCGAACCGCGGTAAAAACGCGCATCAATACCTCCCGATATTTCCATTCGAGGGTTGATTTTGTAGTTCGCCTGACCTAAGTATCCTACCCAAAAGTGATTGTTTACACTGGCAAGTAAAATTTGAGAACTTTTGATTTCAGTGGCGGAATATTGGGGATCAATGTTGGGTGTACCAAATAGGGAATTTACTTTATTTTCATGAATCATTTGATCCCAGTCGATGAGTTTATTGGAATCTCGAATTATGGCGGAGGAGTTATACAATGCCGTCCCGCCACCTCGTCCGATAGAAAGGTAGGCCATATTCGAAATGGAGAGTTCTTTCGATACTTTCCAGAAGTCTTTTAATGTAACCTGAGGCTTACTATAATAGTTTAACCGTTCGGACATTACTTCTTTTTTTCCATCAACCGTTCGGTACCCCCAATGCGGATTAAAACGGAGTCCCATGTCCGAGTATAAAGCATTGGTATCGATGGTTACATCGTTTTTTCGTGCTTGATCTTCGCTCCAATATTGAATGGATTGTTGGAAAGACCTTTGAGCGTGTTGTTGAGGAGCCGCAAATCCGGAGAGGGTGAGGAGGTGATTTTCAAATTGTTTGGAGATTTTTAGGTACCCAAAATACCCTTGGCTAGGGGTTCCTTCTACCCAACCTTTAGCCTGCTTGTACGAAAAGGCCGCGGTCAAACCCCAACCTCCTTTCAAAATCCCGGTATTGTAGGAAGCCGTGGTCCGCATCATATTTCCCGAGCTGTATTCTTGTTTCAACGATCCTCCTTTTCGATTGCCGATACCTTGCGTGATGATGTTGATGGTTCCTCCAATGGAAGGCATGGCGATTTTGGTAGCTCCCAAGCCGCGTTGCACTTGCATCGACGCTGTAATTGCGTCCAAACCAAACCAATTCGACCAATATACCCAACCATTTTCCATGTCATTTACCGGAACGCCATCAATCATTACCCCTACATTTCGTTGATCGAATCCCCGCACATTGATACGGGCGTCGCCGTCGCCTCCACCGGATTGGGTAGCATAGACTCCTGCGGTTCCGTTGAGCAACATGGGAAGGTCACGTGATCCCAGTTCCTCCTGAATTTTTTGCGCACTGATTTTCGTAACGGCCACAGGCACCGGACCATCTTTTACCACGTTACCAATGACCTTCACCTCGTCGAATTCTAAACTTCCTCCCATGTTAAGGTTGAGAACTAATTCCGGCTTGTTGAGCTTTACGTCACGCACTACCGTGTCGAAGGAAAGCATGGTAATCGTAAAACGGTATTCCCCATAGGGAAGGTCTTTGAATTGAAAACTTCCGTTCATTTCGGAGAGTTTACGCTGCACTACATTTCCAGAGGTCTTGGATTTTACTTCAATTTTTGCACCCCCCACTTTTTGGCCTGAGGATCCTTCGGAAACTACTCCAGAAACCTGCCCTTGTTGTGCAAAAGCATAGGAACAAAAAACAAGAAGTGAAAAGAAAAATATTCCGCGCATAGCAAAAAAAATCCCGCTAGGCGGGATATTAATATTACTTAATGATGATTTTTCGTGTTTCGGTTTTACCGTCTTTGGTCGTAACACGAACGAAATAAACACCGCGTGGTTCTTCTATTTGGAAAGTCACTAAGGAAGTGCTATTTACTTCTTTGGTAAACAACTCCTGACCGAACGCATTGATTACTTGGAAATGCTTAATGCTCGCGGTATTGTTAATGTAAAACGTTCCATTGGAAGGGTTTGGATAAATGGAGTAAGCAGCTTCTTCCACTTCGTTTACTGAAGCAGGACCGCATTGGCAAGAATGAAATCCTAACGAATTCCAATTTCCATCCAAAATCG
Organism: Flavobacteriia bacterium; assembly: GCA_009925805.1. Taxonomy (GTDB): domain Bacteria; phylum Bacteroidota; class Bacteroidia; order Flavobacteriales_D; family Crocinitomicaceae; genus UBA952. The sequence goes on from RFQF01000002.1 coordinate 21,715, forward strand.
GATTACCGCTTTGTCCTAATACTGGGTTTCCGTTTTGGTCAAGTCGAACGATAACCGCAGGAATCGTGTCCCACTCTAATAAAGGGTTGAAAAACGCAACTTGGGTACTTACCCCGTTTTGAATGCTTGCCTTTCGAATCATGGAGTGGTCTTTTGTTACAAGAACCCCTTGACCGTTATTGTAAGGAAAAGTGGTGGACCATGCCCCGTCGTTTCCAGCAGATGATCCGGTGGAGTTGGCTGGGTTTTCCCCAATTTTACCGAAAATATCCAGGATAACCAATCCGGGTACGTTGGCTGGGTTTATTACGGTAGCTGCATTGGCGGGAAGCGTACCTTTGGCTAATACAACCGCATCGTTACCATTCCAATACCAAGCATTCGAAACGTTGTAGTTTGAACAGTAAAATCCGTCCGCCTTGGCTTGAAGCGAATCCCAAACGGGCGCATTTTGACCGGTTCCTAAGCTATCGCGTTGGTCGATTACACCTACGTAAACATCGTGCGCTGCGATGATGCCGCTTAACTGAACTGCGTTGGCAACCGTAGCTGAACTTGCTCCGTTCGAGTAGCGCACCACAAAATAACCGCTTAAGTTGATGGATTGATTGGTAGGATTGTAAATTTCTAGGGCCTTGTTATTCGACCAGCCTTCTACATATTCCGAAATAAAAAGATCGGAGCAATTGCCTTGAGCCATTAGAAAACCACCATAAACCAGTGCTAAAAGGGTAAAGAATTTTTTCATGTGTAATTTTTTTGTAAAAATAAAAGGAATATGCGAATTGCCCTACCTGAAACTACATTAACATTCTGTTAATTTCAACCCCTTTGGATTTTATTCTAAATTAGCGGAAATGATTGTTATGAATAAAAGTGCTTGTTTACTCTTTATCTTCGGCGCGTTTTACAGTTATTCTCAGGAGATTACCGTTGAAAAAATTTGGAAAACCTATGAATATCGCACCCAAGGGGTAGAAGGTTTTAACACCCTGAAGGACGGGGATCGCTATACCCAAATCAACGACCGTGGGGATTTGATCCTTTCGTATATTTCGAAGCCCGATGAAAAACCAAGCGTTTTAATCAGCGCAGCTTCCTTGAAATATAAGGAAAACACTGTGGCTATGGAAGATTATGCCTTCAACGATTCAGAGCGAAAAGTCCTGATAATGACCGATATCGCACCCATTTATCGGAGAAGTTATACGGCTGTATATTATTTATACGACTTAGATCTAAAAAAACTGGAACCCCTTTCCGAAGAATTCAGCCCACAAACCTTGGCGGAATATTCGCCGGATGGAACCCAGGTTTCGTTTATTCATGAGAACAATTTATACATCAAAAACCTAACAACAGGAAAAATTACGAGAGTTACCGAGGATGGAAAACGAAATAAGGTCATCAACGGTACCACCGATTGGGTCTATGAAGAGGAGTTTTCGATAACCAAAGCCTACGCTTGGTCGCCGGATTCCAAGTACCTTTCTTTTCTTCGATTTAACGAGAAAAAAGTACCCGAATATGGCTTGGATTTTTACGGGGACTTGTATCCGGAGCGCTATGAATACAAATATCCCAAGGCAGGAGAAGATAATTCCAAGGTAACCGCTCACTGGGTCGATGTGCTAAAACCGAACAAAATCAACGATTTTAGCCTTGGTCGCTACGAGTACATTCCTCGAATCCAATGGGCAAGCCGTCAAAATCAGCTCATACTTCAAACCATGAATCGCCACCAAGATTCCTTGCAATACCTATTAGTCGACTTTACGCAAGGCAAAGGGCCGAAAACGCAAGTCCTGCACATTGACCATAGCGCTTCTTACGTGGATGTGAACGAGGCCTTGCATTTTACCATCGATGGCAAAGGGTTCTATTTTACCTCGGAAACCTCGGGGTTCAATCAATTGTACCAGTGCAGTTTTGAGGGTAAAATACAGCCACTAACCGAAGGCACGGAGGACATTGTAGAGGTGTATGGTCCAAGCTTGGACGGTTCTTCCTTTTATTACACCCGATCGAGTCAAGGAGGAATTTCCAAAGTGTTATGTAGGCTTTTGTTGAGCGATCGAAGCGTGCAACTATTGTCCCCGGAAAAAGGATGGACCGATGCTTCATTTACCCAAGGAATGCGTTATTATGTGGGCACGTACTCCAACGCGAATACCCCTCCCGTGCATGGCTTGTACGATGGAAAAGGGGAATTGATTAAAGTTCTCGAGGATAACAGCGCATTAAAATCCAAGCTCGAGAAACTTTCGTTGAGCCAAAAAACGTTCCAACGAATAAAAATCAACGGGGTTGAACTTAACGCCTCCGTAATACTCCCGCACCATTTCAATACAACCGCGAAATACCCTGTATACATGAATGTGTATGGAGGACCGGGGCATAATGAAGTAACAAACGCTTGGGATGGCAACGATTACATGTTTCATCAACTCCTTGCCTCAAAAGGATATGTGGTGGTGAGTGTTGATCCAAGGGGAACACAATACCGCGGTGCTCAATTTAAGAAGGCTACCTATTTACAATTGGGCAAACTGGAAGTCGAGGATTTCATGGAATCGGCCAAATATTTCCAAAGCCTTCCCTATGTGGATGCCAAGAGAGTTGGCATTATGGGGTGGAGCTACGGCGGATTTATGAGTTCCTTGGCCATGACGAAGGGCGCTGACGTATTCAAAATGGGTATCGCTGTGGCACCGGTAACCAACTGGCGCTATTACGACAACATTTACACCGAACGGTTTATGCGTACCCCCCAAGAAAACGCCAAAGGCTACGACGATAATTCGCCCATCAACCATGTGGATAAATTGAAAGGTAAGTTTCTTTTAATACATGGTATGGCGGATGATAATGTTCATTTTCAAAACAGTGCGGATATGGTGACGGCTTTGGTGCAGGCGAACAAGCAATTTGACTTTTTCGCTTATCCGAATAAAAATCATGGAATCTATGGCGGAAATACCCGAAATCACTTATTTTCAATGCTCTACGATTATATTTTAAAGAATTTGTAGTAGATGCGTAAAATGCATTGAAAAAAAAAACAAGCGTTTTGCGGGAAAATGTAGGTGCGACTAGAATTTCTTCACTAAATTAGGCGTACAAAATTTTGAACTAGAAAAATCACCATGAGCGAAACGGCAAAAATTGAATTGGACGGGAAAGTTTACGAGCTTCCTGTCATTACGGGGACGGAAAACGAAAAAGCGATTGATATATCGAAATTACGCGATTTATCGGGTTACGTAACCTTGGATACAGGGTACAAGAATACGGGAGCGACGAAAAGCGCGATTACCTTTTTAGACGGGGAAGAGGGGGTTTTGCAATACCGAGGTTATCCTATAGAACAATTGGCCGAGAAAGCGAGTTTTTTAGAAGTATCCTATTTGCTTATTTATGGTGCATTACCAACCCAAAGCGAATTGACTCAATTTGAAAATAGCATTAAGAAACATACCTTGGTGCACGAGGATATGAAACGGTTTTTTGAGGCCTATCCCGCAAAAGCACACCCTATGGGTGTTCTTTCCTCTATGATTTCTTCGTTGTCGACATTTTACCCTGAATCGCTGGATCCCAACAGAAGTGCGGACATGAAGAATTTAACCGTACATCGTCTGATTGCAAAATTACCTACCTTGGCGGCTTGGTCTTACAAGAATTCTACAAGCCATCCCTTCATGTACCCGCGCAATGATTTCGATTATGTGAAGAATTTCCTTTACATGATGTTTGCGATGCCTACCGAAGACTTCAGCGTTGACCCGGTCGTAGTTTCGGCACTCAACACCTTGTTAATCCTTCACGCGGACCACGAACAAAATTGTTCTACCTCTACCGTGCGCATTGTGGGTTCCTCTCTGCCGATGGAGGAAACGTGGATAAATGGGTAGCCAAGGCGAAAGACAAAGAGGATTCATTCCGACTCATGGGCTTTGGTCATAGGGTTTATAAAAACTTCGATCCACGTGCCACCATCATTAAAAAAGCCTGCGATGAGGTGTTGGCGAAATTGGGCGTTAACGACCCCTTGTTGGATATTGCCAAGAAATTGGAGCAAGTGGCATTGGAAGACGAGTACTTCAAGGCAAGAAATTTATATCCAAATGTAGATTTCTATTCTGGAATTATTTACAAAGCACTTGGAATACCCACCGATATGTTTACGGTGATGTTTGCCTTAGGTCGCCTTCCCGGATGGATCGCTCAATGGAAAGAAATGACCGAAAACAAAGAGCCGATTGGACGTCCTCGTCAGATTTACATTGGTGCCACGAAACGTGATTACGTTCCCATTCAGGAGCGCTAGGATTGTAGGATTGAATCGTAGGTATCGTAACGGCGAAAACTGCATTTCAAGTCCCCATTAAACACGTCGTATTTTTTACTGGGTTTCAAACCGATTTGGTTCCAACCTTCTTGATTGCTGCTGATAATCCAGGAAGGAATGCCTTGCATGGTGTGTTTCAACCATGTGCCTAATTGCTGGTATAAATCGGCATCTTGAAGTTCAAGGCGTTCATCGTAGGGAGGATTGGTGAGGATGAATTGTATGCCTTCTTGGGTATGAATTTCCTTAAAGTCCATGGATTTAATGGTAATAAAACGCCCAAAGGAAAATCCACGGAGGTTTCTGCGTGCCTTGGTGACCATTTCGTCCGAAATATCCGATCCACTGATCGTGCATGGAAGTGATCTGACAATTCTTGGAGCGCTGTTGTAGATTTCATCCCAAAGCTGTAAGTCAAAATGCACTAAATTTTTGAAGGCATAATGGGTTCGCTCGATGTTGGATGGAATGCCCGATGCAAGTAAAGCAGCCTCAATGAGAAGTGTTCCTGATCCGCAAAAAGGATCGTAGAAGGCTTGTTTTCGGTCCCAACCGGACAACCGAATTAAGCACGCAGCTACCACCTCGTTTATAGGAGCGATGCCTGTTGCTGTTCGATATCCGCGTTGAAATAAGGGCAAACCACTGGTGTTGATGGATAATATACCTTCCTGGTCCGATAAATACAAATCAACCACTATTTTAGGGTGCTTGGTATCGATGGAAGGACGTTCTTTGTTCGCTTCGCGAAAATGGTCTACAATTCCATCTTTCACCAACAGGAAAGGGTAGTGGGTGTTTCGGACTTTTTTCGTTTGAATCGCCCCTTTTACGACAAACGTTTTGGTTTCATGGAACCAATTGGACCATTTAATCGTGGAGGCCGCATCGTAAATATCTTGCTCGTTTCGAAAAGGAAAACGCGTGATTTCTACCAATATGCTAATGGCACAGCGGCTGTAAAGGTTTAAAAAATAGAGGTCTTTCCATGATCCTTTGATCGAAACGGCACGGTTTCCAAGGACCGAGTCCGGGTAGCCTAATTCCTTCAATTCTTCTTGAAGTACCTTTTCGAACCCGAAAAAGCATTTTAAAGTAATGGATAATATTTGCGTACTTTCGGAAGGATTTGGGTTCATCGACACAGGATTGCTTGTATTTTTGTGCAAAAGAACAAACTTTGAAAAGTAAAAGTGCAGTTTTTCTCGGTTTTTTTTGTTGCTTCTTATCTTTCCTAGGTTTTGGACAAAAGAAAGTAGGATTGGTGTTGAGCGGCGGAGGTGCTACGGGATTAGCCCACATCGGCGTGTTAAAAGCGCTCGAAGAGCAGCATATTCCAATCGATTATATATGTGGAACATCTGCTGGAGCTTTGGTTGGCGCCTTGTATGCTTGCGGAATGAGTCCTTCAGAAATTGAGGCCTTAGTTACTTCCAAGAAATTCCAAGAAATGGCCAAAGGAGTTATCCCCACGGGAAGGCGTTACCTCTACCGGGAAAAAAACCCGGATGCTTCCATGATTTCCCTTCCTTTTTCCTTTGACTCATTACTTAGTAAAGCGCTGCCCATGAATTTTGTGCAGCCCATGGCGTTGGATTTTGAAATGTTTCGCTTAATGGGCCAATCCGGGGCGCTCGTAGATAAGAATTTTGACAGTTTATTCGTCCCGTTTCGCTGTGTTGCGAGTGATATAAAAAACAAACGCTCGGTGGTATTCGGTTCGGGGGATTTAAATGCAGCGGTACGAGCCTCGATGACCTATCCAATGTATCTAAACCCAATTAAAATCAACGGTGTTATTTATTTCGATGGCGGACTTTACAACAATTTCCCCGTGGATGTAATGTACGAAAAGTTCAACCCCGATTTTATTATCGGAAGTAATGTTTCTTCCAATTCCGTTGTCAAAGATGAAAATGATTTTCTTGGGTTGATTGACCAAATGACCCGGTTTCCTACCAATTATCAATTGCCATGTGAAAACGGTATCATCATTCGGCCAAATCCATCCGTAAGCACCTTTGATTTTTCCTCGGCAGATAAAGCCATAGCGGAGGGATATTTGAGCACGCTTCGGGTCATAGACTCCATTAAATTGCAAGTAGGGAATCGCTCGGATTCCGTGTTACTTGAAATCAAAAGAAGTCGGTTCCGACAAAACGCAGAGCGTCATCCAATTACGAGCGTTGCTCCAAGTATCCAAGGCGCCAAAGCGAAAGAATACATCATACATTCACTCCTAAATCCCCATGCGAAGAAACCCTTACGATGGAATGAATTGGAACAACGTTATTACAAGCTTTATGCGGCGGAACAGATTGATTTTATGTATCCGAAAGTTTCGTTAAAGGCAGACAGCACATTTAACTTGGAACTTCAGGTTCGTAAATCCAAACCTTTTAAAATGGCCATTGGAGGTCATTTATCTTCACGTCCGGTGAATACAGGATATTTAGGATTGACCTACAGGCATCTTGGGAAATTCGCAACGTCCATTCATGGAGAGTCGTATTTTGGTAAGTTTTATGGCTCGGTGCGCGGCGAGGTGAATTTCGATTTCCCTGGGGTATTTCCTGTGAGTTCAAGTGCTTACTTTACCATGAACCGATGGGATTATTACCGAAGTTATGCCACCTTTTTTGAGGATGTGAAACCTTCATTCTTGGTCCAAAATGAGATGTATTACGGGGTTAAATTTAAGCATCCGCTGCTGGCGAATTCAAGAGGCGAATTGGATCTGCGCTTATTTTCTTTGGAAGATGATTATTATCAGACCTTGAATTTTTTAAGTACCGATACTACGGATATTACCTATCTGAAAGGCAATTTGGTTTCCTATGAAATCACCGACAATGCCTTGAACCGCAAACAATTCGCCAATGAAGGTCATTTTGTGCTTTTCAAGGCGAAGTTTTTATCCGCGTTGGAAACCACCATCCCTGGCACAACGGCCCAATTTGATTCCACAGTTCGAAAGCAGCACGATTGGTTGAATATCAATTTCGAAGCCCAGTATTATTTTCTTAATACCCCCCATTTTCATCTCGGGTTTCATGCAAAGGCCATGTTGAATTCGCAGTCCTTGTTTGCGAATTATACAGCGAGTTTACTTTCCATGCCTACACTTAATGTAATTCCTGATTTGGAAACCTATTTTTTTAAGGAATATCGATCACCGCAATTTGTGTGTTTGGGGAGTAATTTAGTGTTTCCCATCATCAAATCCCTGGAAGCACGCCTTGATGCCTATTATTATCAACCCTTTGTGGTTCTTGAAAAACTCAATGACGGTTCTGTTACCTACTCCAAACCCTTTAAAGCTAACAGTTTTCTCGGCTCGGCCAGTTTATTATATTTTACCCCTTTCGGTCCATTGAGAGCCACCGTGAATTATTTTCCTTTGGCAATCACTCCGTGGAATTTTCAGGTGAGTTTTGGATACGTCTTGTTCAACGAACGGGCGGTACGCTAGAAATCCTACCTTTGTTAAAATTTTTTTATGGATCCAATTATTTGCGGAATTCAACAAATGGGAATTGGCGTTCCCGATGTGCAATCGATTTGGGCTTGGTACCGCATGATGTTTGGTGTGGATGTACGAATCTTTGAAGAAGCGGCCGAAGCGCCACTAATGACCCAATATACCGGGGGAATCGTTCAATCCCGGACTGCAACGCTCGCATTGAGCATGGACGGCGGCGGCGGTTTTGAGATTTGGCAATACACTAGCAGAAATACAGAGAAGCCCACATTTGAGGTGCAATTAGGGGATTTAGGCCTCTATTCTTGCAAAATCAAGTCGCGTAACGTAAATCAAACATATGCCTTCATGCACAGCAAAGGTGCGGATTTAGCAAGTGAAGTGGTCGCGGCACCGGACGGAACTTTGTCGTTTTTCGTGAAGGACCCCAACGGGAATCTATTCCAAATCGTAGAGGGAGAAGGTTGGTTTAGTGAAACTGGTCATCCGTCAAAATGTGGTGGGGTGGCAGGAATTATCCTTGGGGTATCCTCCATGGAACAATCGCTGAAGTTATACCGGGATGTCCTCGGGTATGAAACGGTGGTTTACGATGTGACGGATACCTTCGAAGATTTCTCCTCGCTTTCGCAGGGAACGTTCCGACGGGTTAAATTAATTCACAGGGAGGCGAGAAAAGGTCCTTTTGCGAAATTACTGGGACCTACCACCATGGAACTCGTGCAATCTATGGATCGCACCGATATACGCCGTATCTTTGAAAATCGTTTTTGGGGTGATTGGGGATTTATTCACCTGTGTTTTGATGTGCAGGGAATGGATGCGTTGAAAGCGAAATGCGAAGCAGCGGGATTCCCTTTCACCGTGGATAGTGCAGAAACTTTTGACATGGGGGAGGCGGGAGGACGTTTTTCCTATATTGAAGACCCCGATGGAGCGTGGATCGAATTTGTGGAGACGCACAAAGTTCCAGTCATCAAAAAGTTGGGTTGGTACCTTAATTTAAAAAACCGCAAGCCCGGAAAATTCCTTCCCAAGTGGATGTTGAAGGCGATGGGATTGAATCGGGTGAAGTAGGCTTATTTTTCATTGAAGCGCTAGCTCGAAACAATTGAATGCTCAATGGCAAACAGTTACATGAATGCACTTGGCCTCAGGGCAAAGAAACAATTTCCCTTCCTGTTGCATTTGGGTTAGGGTCTTTTCCAAAGCCTCGACCGCCGCAGTGCATTGTCCGTTGGGGCTCACTATTCTATAAATATCAAAGGCCACTCCATAACAATGTGTCGAGTGATCCTTGGTAGCTGCTCTGGAATACCTCTTTTTTATACGTTCTTGCTGCCGGTGGCTACGCGTAAGGGAACTGATCACGAAATAGCTCTTTTTTTGCTTAACTTCCGTAATGTTGTTTCTGAACCTTCTTCCCAATTCATACAATCGTTTTCTGGCCAATGGCGTAAGGTGCGCTGTGCTAAAATTTAGGTAGGAAATACCGAAACCCTCCAACTCCGCTACGGGAACAAGGTGCCCATGACGAATCCAATTAGCCCGCTGTGCTTCGGTTCGAAGGTAGCGGTTTTGGGTTATTTTTTGCGCAGCCGGTTTGTGAAAGGTAGTATAGTCATCTTTTGATAAATGAAGCGATTCCCAGGTGCAATCGCACCCTCGGATTGCCTTTAATCGATTCGTTTTTTTAACGAGCTGTCTAGGTAGCCAGTGAGGTTTTTTTATTTCGATGACATAAAAAAATAAAAGGGTGCAAATCACACCGTAAAGTATCACGGCAAGGGTGGCAAACCGGAAAGCAAGGCTGCGTTTTCGCCAAAGGATGTATGCAATAACCAATAATAAAAGCCCAAAAAACAGAAGACCAACAACGAAGAATTTTACTGTGATCATGGAATAATTTTCACAGGGTTATTTTCGATAGGCATCATGCAATCCATCGCCTCGAAGAATTAAAGGCGCACACTGCTCAATGCGTGCCGTTCGGGTTTTGGCTTGTTTTGGTTGCGCGAAATGCAACAAATAGGCGCGCTGACGTCCTGGAGTTAGCTGATAAAAGGCCGTTTTTAACAAAGAATTTTGTCCAAAAGCCTCCATTAATTCTTCCACAATGATTTCGGTTTGAATTCCTTTTTCTACCTTCTTACCCGCTTTTTCTAAGTCAATAGCTTCGAGAATAAACGCCTTGGCCATGGTGCGTTCTTTCATGAATACTTCCAGTGAGGTGTAGCGCAGTTGTCTTCCCGAAGTACCATTTTCCGTGGGTTGAAGTAATCGATTTTCTGGGTCGGTGAGGAGTGCGCCTTTCATGAACATGATACTGCAATACTCCATAAAAGCATGAATCATCACTACATTTTTGCCCATTACCGTATAACAAGGAACCGACCATTTAACTTCTTCGTTGAGTCCACATTCTAAGACTAATTCACGCATCGCAATCAAAATGGGATTCCATTGATGCACGGTACATTTCGGTGTTCCTCCCTTGCTGCACCTTCCGCACCCATCCAATAGGTATTGATCAACTGTGGTAGCTTTAACAGGCATGAATCCTAGATTTGTGGACCAGCAGCGACAATTTCAGCTGCAGTTTGTGCTTCAAATTTTTTGAAATTCTGTTGGAATTTAATCGCAAGGTTTTTGGCAGTTTGATCATAAGCAGCGGAATCTTGCCATGTGTTCCGGGGGTTCAATAACTCCGCAGGAACCTCAGGGCAACTTACTGGAATTTCCAGTTGAAAAAATGGAATTGTTTCAAAGGTTACATTATCCAAAGCACCTTCCAAGGCAGCAGAAATCATGGCACGTGTGTACCTGAGTTTCATGCGCGACCCCACGCCATAGCTTCCACCTGTCCATCCGGTATTGATCAGCCATACGCGTACATCGCTTCCGGTGAGTTTTTCTCCCAACAATTCAGCATATTTTCCGGGGTGTAAAGGTAGAAATGCCGCGCCAAATCCTGCAGAAAAGGTAGTCGTTGGTTCAGTAATTCCCACCTCGGTGCCCGCCACTTTGGCTGTATACCCTGACATAAAATAGTACATCGCCTGTTCCTTCGCTAAACGAGCAATCGGTGGAAGCACACCAAAGGCATCGGCGGTCAAGAAAAAGATGTTCTTCGGAGATTTCCCAATCGAGGGAATCACAAGGTTATCGATGTGGTGAATCGGGTAGGATACGCGCGTATTTTCCGTAATAGATCCGTCGGTATAGTCGGGTTCGTTTGAATTCTCATAAAAAACCACGTTTTCCAAGAGGGATCCTTCCTTGATGGCCTCATAAATTTGGGGTTCTTTTTCGTGCGTTAAATCAATGGTTTTGGCATAGCAACCGCCTTCAAAATTGAATACCTCTTCGTTGGACCAACCGTGTTCGTCGTCCCCGATTAAGCGACGGCTCGGATCGGAGGAAAGGGTTGTTTTTCCGGTTCCCGATAGCCCAAAAAAGATGGCAGTATCCCCAGCTGCACCGATATTGGCAGAACAATGCATGGAAAGTACACGGTGGTTGTGCGGTAACAGAAAATTCAGGGCCGAGAAGATTCCTTTTTTAATCTCTCCGGTGTACCCTGTGCCACCAATCAGAATCATTTTTTTGGAAAAATTGAGGATAGCAAAATTCGATTGTCGCGTTTCATCCACTGCCGGGTCGGCTAAAAATCCCGGCAAACATAGCACATGCCAGTCAGGGGTAAAGTGCATTAATTCGGAGCTCTCAGGACGTAAAAACATATTGTATGCGAACAAGTTGGACCAAGGATATTCCGTAACCACGCGAAGTGGCATGCGAAATTCTTCCGAAGCACATGCATAAGCATCACGCACATACAGAGGGATTTGATTCGCATAATGAATCATTTTATCGTAGAGTCGGTCGAAGGATTCGGGATGGAAAGGGATATTTACCTCACCCCACCATACCGCTTCTTCCGTAATGGAATCCCGAACAATGAAGCGGTCTTTTGGAGACCTCCCAGTGAATTTACCCGTGTTAATGGCCAAGGCGCCATTGTTGGCCAGTTGACCTTGATTCAACGTTAATGTAATTTCTACCAAGGCCTCTGCCGACAGGTTCCAATGAATCGGTTGGTCGCCACCAATACCAAGGTCTGAATACAAACTTGCCGTTTTTTCTTTGTTCAATTGTAGTTCCATTGCATTTATTAAAACAAGGTGCAAATCTAAAGATATTTGCCGCGTGCAATGTTAAATTTGAACGGCATTTACCAACAATTCTCCCGCAAATGTTGAAAACAAAATGCGTTGTGCGGATATAATGGTCTGGATTGCTTTAACTTCGGTATTATGATGAAATATGCAATGCTTTTCTGTTTCGGTATGATTGCCGTAATGGGGTGTGTGGTGGAGCCCTCCTCCAAATCGGTAGATGACCCCGACAAACCTAAAGCACCGCGGACGTGGTTTTCCCCAGGGTTAGTAACCGTTTCGAACAATCCAAAACAATTGGCTGAAAAAATGGACGAATCAATCATTTGTCTGAAAAACGAAAAAAATTCCCTACCCCTGAACCAACTCAATAAATCTACTGCGGTGCTAACTTTGGGTGGCAACAGCGATGGTTTTTTGGCCGGAATCAACCTGTTTTTTCAACCGAGTATCAAGTGTTTTTACTCGAAAAAGGAGTTTGCAGCAAGTGAAATTCCAAGCGCTGATCGGTATATTATCAGCCTGCACAGCGACGGATTGAGTAATGCCACCCTGCCGGATTGGATACTCCAGGTGTTGGATAAAATTCCTGCAGCTAGCCAACGAATTTTAGTGGTATTTGGCGAGATGAAAGCCCTAAAACCAACCGAACTATCCTTATTCGATGCCCTGATTATCGCTCCTGAAAATCATCCAGAAATGCAACAACGAACCGCTCAGAAATTACTCGGAGCATTATCGATTACAGGAAAAATCACCGAGTTACAGGCAGGTTTTTCGCCAGGAACAGGGTTGACCATTCCCGCGAATGGCCGTTTGAGTTTCGGGGTTCCCGAGGAATTGGGTTTAGCGTCCCAACGCTTCGAGAAAATCGACCAGATTGCCGAGCATGGCATCGCATCGGGTGCTTATCCAGGATGTCAAATAGTGGTTGCTGTTCGAGGTAAAGTTATTTATCGAAAATCTTTTGGAAATTATACCTACGATAAGAAGGCTATTCAAGTGAACAATAACTCCCTCTACGATATTGCCTCCATTACTAAAATTGCTGCATCTACCTTAACGGCCATGAAGTTGAATTATGAAAATCGGTTGAAGTTAGATGAACATTTAGGACAATATATCCCCGAACTAACCAGGAATACCTCATACAGTAACATTGTCCTTAGAGAAATGATGGCACATCAGGCCGGATTAGAACCTTTCATTCCTTTTTACAAACGTTCCTTGACGGAGGGTATTCCTACAGCTCCTTGGTATGCGTCACTGAAATCAGGGGAATATTCCTTAGAGGTTGCCAATCAACTGTTTTTAAGAAAGGATTACAAGGATAGCATGTATGCCCGAATATTAAGAAACCCCTTGAAAGAGAAAAAGTATGTATATTCCGATTTGTGTTATTATTTCATGCAGCCCATTTTCGAAAAGATAACAGGTCAATCCTTGGATCAATATGTTAAAACCACCTTTTATGAAGCAATGGGACTCCAGAATATTACCTACAAACCCTTGAACTTTTATCCAAAGGAACGCATTGCACCCACAGAAGAAGATCAGTACTTTCGAAAGCAATTGCTTTGGGGATATGTGCATGACCCCGGGGCGGCAATGCTTGGAGGTGTGGCCGGTCATGCGGGGATTTTTTCCAATGCGACGGATCTGGCCAGCATCATGCAATTATTCTTAAATCACGGAAGTTATGCAGGACATCAATTTTTTGATGAGGCCACGGTCCTAGAATTTACGCAAGCACAATTCCCGGGAAACAAACGAGGAATTGGGTTCGATCGGCCCAATGCGAAAGGTGGAGGAACCTGCGATGAATTGGCTTCTCAGCAAAGCTTCGGGCATTCGGGTTTCACGGGAACCTTGGC
>RFQF01000011.1 GCA_009925805.1 Flavobacteriia bacterium
AATGTCCCAACGTCCAAATGTCCCAACGTCCAAATGTCCTAACGTCGTTAATTCTATTTATCCTTCGTCCAACGCAACGTTTTGCTTTTTTTCTTCTTGGTGGAGGGTTTCAGAATCGTTTTTTCATAGTACCAGGTGTTTTTCGCTTCTTTTTCATTCAATTCAACCAGCATAAATCCATGATTGCATAAATCAACATGTTTGAGTTGTGGGTTGAGTCGTTTTTTGCGAAACATGTTTTCTACCACATGCGCTTTGAAAGTAGAAATACGTTCGTTCAAGTTCGCGGAGGTTATGGAAGGGGTAACCCATTCAATACCTAATTTTTTCCCTTGGTGTTGCAAGTTCATACCCATGGAAACGTGGGCATCTCCCGTAATAATTACAATGTCCTTGATTTCGTGCTGTACCCAATAGTCCATAAGGGTATTTCGCTCCACAGCATAACCATCCCACATATCGGTATTCAGTTTTGATTTGGAAGCTTTAACCACGGCCGCCGGGGGGTTAACTTCGGAGAAAATGACTTGATTGGCCCATATTTTCCAAACCTTTTGTTTGTCGCTAAGCATTTCATGCAAAAACCAATCGCGTTGACTTTTACCTAACATTGCACGGAGCGAATCGTTTTCTCCTTTGCCCTGTTGCGTCCTCGCTTCCAGTCGTTCATCCATCATGTACATAGAGGCCAGGTTACCGAATTCAAATTTTCGTTGGATGCTTTTGCTTGGGTTTTCTTTCAAGGGTAACCATTCAAAATAAACTTTTTGCGCATTCTTTTTGCGTTCTTCCCAATCCCCGTCTTCTGGTTGATGATTTTGCGCCCCTTCCTTATATGCATCGTTGGCAATTTCGTGGTCGTCCCAAATCGTTATAAAACTGTGGGCCGCATGCAGTGCTTGCAAGTCCGGATCTAATCGATAATTGGCGTACCTGGATCGGTAATCCTCCATACTCACGATTTCATGGTCAGGAATGTGCTTCCTGGGAAGGTCTTTGTTGCCGTAACCTCCAGGTGCATGCTCATAGATGTAGTCGCCCAAATGTACCACGAGGTCAATGTCGTCCATGTTGGCAATCCTTCGGTAGGCGTTGAAATACCCCCATTCATAGTTGCTGCAGCTCACCACCGCCATTTTAAGCGAACTACAATTTAAGCAGGTCGTTTTCGCTTTTCCCAATAGCGAGGTATCCTTACCGTAAATAAACCGATAGTAATAGGTCTTGTTCTCTTCCAATCCTTGCACTTCCGTTTTTACGGCATAACCATCTGCCGCTAAAGGAACGAAGTTGAATTCCTTAAGAAGCGGAAGGAATGATCGATTGCTGCTCACTTCGCAGCGCACGGTCGCTTCGCCCGTCACGCGAAACGGGTTGAGTTGGGTCACCAAAATGAAGGAACTTGGGGTGGGATCGCCCGATGCGACACCAAAGGGGAAAGCCCCCAAGGTTTGAATTTGAGCGTTAATGGCGTCACAATATATGCGTTGTGCTTGAAACGAAGCAGCCAAAAACCATGAAAAAAGAAATAGAAAAGAGCGCATAGGTTTAGTTTCTTCAAATCTAAAGATCAAATCCCTATAGTTTGTTTTCTTAAGGTTAAGTTATTATCTTTCTCCAAAATTTTTAACCTATGCAAAAAATTACTTTCGGATTATTCCTTTTCGCCATAACCTTTTCTGTTCAAGCACAAACCATCGTTTGGCAAGACGATTTTGAAACGCCTGCCAACTGGACCATCAACGTTTCCTCCGGGATTAACGGTGTAGATGCCAATGTTTGGGTCATATCGGATGCCGAGGGAGGTGTAGCTCCTGGAGGTTGTGGCGTGGCTTCGAACGGAAACAAAACCTTACACGTGGGATGCCAAGGCATGTGGTGTCAAGGATCCGGTGCTACCTATAATGCCGGCGACGGAGGCTTAGGGTTTATTGATGCTGAGACGAACAAACGTGCCTTATTTGCATCCAACATCAACACCCAAAATTCCCAAAATCTTTCCCTACAATTCGATTACATCGGAGTAGGACAACCAGGGTTTGACTTTGGTACCATCCTCTACAGCTTGAACGGTGGCAACACGTGGAATGTACTTCAAACGATAGCTTCTGCACCAACCTGCGGAAATGGGCAAGGCCAATGGACCCATCTTTCCTTACCGCTTCCAGCTTCATGTGCCAATATTAGTACATTGCGCATAGGTTTTCAATGGGAGAACGACAACGACGGCGCGGGAACAGACCCGTCCTTGGCGATTAATAATGTAAAAATCACTTCTCCTGCACCTCCGAGCGTAACGGCGGCCTTCACCGTTTCCACCGACGGACCATGTTTGGGTGATTGCATAACCTTCACCAACACCAGTACGGGTGCTTCCACCTATGCTTGGAATTTTGGAAATGGACAAACCTCCTTAAACCAGAACCCTGGTTCAAAGTGCTACAACTCTCTTGGAGCTTATACGGTACAACTCATTGCCTGCAGTGGAAACCAATGCGATACCGCTACGGTGTTGGTCAATGTTCAGCCCTTGCTGACGGGTCAAGTTACTGTTACAAGCCAAGGTCCTTATACTTGGCCTTTTAATGGAATGGTATACAATACTTCAGGGACCTATACGGACACCATGCCTAATGCGAATGCCTGCGATAGCGTAATGACCTTGCACTTAACGATTAACACGGGAGGGCTTTTGGAGTTATCCGAAACATCGAACGGTAAATTGGTAAAAATTACGGACCTGACCGGAAGAGAAATCGATCGAATCAAAGGTCAAGTGCTGATCCTTTATTATGAAGATGGCACAACAAAACGTGTATTCATCCAAGAATAACCTGTTACGTTAATGCTTCGAAAGTCTTTACTCAAAGTATTTTTCCTTGTTTTTTTGGCCTGTTGGTCCCTCGACGCAAAAGCCACCCACATTCTTGGGGGTGAGGTGTATTACGATTCCCTTGGGAACGGTTTTTACAAAGTAACTTTTGAAATCTACCGCGACTGCAACAGCGCCACTGCCTACGACAATCCGCTTATGTACACGGTGTTTTATGGTGACGGAACCTATTTCAACGAGTATTCGGTGAACTTGCTATCGAGCTCGATTTTACCTGTTGTGTACGACGATCCCTGTGTGACACCTCCCAATAACATTTGCGTGGAGAAAGGAATATACATCGATACCATTCAACTGCCCTTCAATCCCATGGGATACCATATTTCCTACCAACGATGCTGCTGGGCGAACAACGTGGACAACATTATCGATCCCGGAAACAATGGAATTACCTTAACCACCTTTGTTCCAGGTTCCGACCTCACCCCCGTGTACAACCAAGGTGCTCGTTTTGTCAATTACCCACCCATCGTGCTCTGTGCTCAAAATACGTTGAATTTTAATCACATTGCCTTTGACCCCGACGGCGACTCCCTTACGTATGAACTGGCAGATCCCCTCGAAGGAGGCAGTATTGGGAATGTCGTTCCAAATCCGGAATCCCCGCCACCGTACAATGGCGTGCAATGGAATCCTGGGTTCTCTACATTCGTGCCCTTTGGACCTGGATCCACCATCACCATCAACCCTCAAACGGGTATGATGACCTTTACCCCGAACAACATTGGGAATTTTGTGGCGGGTGTTAAAGTCAACGAATACCGCAACGGAATCCTCATCAATTCTAAAATCAGAACCTTTTCCTTTCGGGTAGTTTCCTGCCAAGTGGATATACCCATTACCGTGAATATTACAGGTCCTCCACAACTGGTGGAAGATTGCGGCTATGCTGGCTTTATCATTTCCCGCACCGATACGACAACCAATTTAGTCGTGCATATTGGCCTAGGAGGAACCGCTACCAACGGCACCGATTATCCCTTTATCCCTGACTCGCTGGCAATTCCGATAGGTGTAAGCGCTGATACGATTGGGATTGAAGCCTTAATGGATGCCCTCGTGGAGGCCACGGAAACCGTTTTTTTCAGTGTAATCGTCCCCAACCCCTGCGACGGAACGTTTGATACATCATCAATCACCCTCAACTTGGTGGACTACCAACCTATGAAAATTACCGCCCCCGATTCCATGAATTTTTGTGTAGTGGCTGGCGAAACGCCCTTCTTGTTCTGCTCCCTCACGAATGGGGTTCCACCTTACCAATTCAATTGGGAGCCGGGTGCGTTTCCAAACAACGATACGGTTTCTTTAGCGGCAACTGCCTTGAACCCTAACCAAAACCTATTCTATGTGGAGGTACAAGATGCGTGCGGAAAGACCATTTCCTACAACCCCATTTACGTGTACAACCAATGTCCTTTGGAAGCACCGAATGTATTGACCCTCAATGGTGACATGACCAACGAAACCTTCATTGTAAACAATTTAGAAGATTACGATGCGGTGCAACTTCGCATTTTCAACCGTTGGGGAAATGTGATTTACGAAAACGATGACTACCAAAACGACTGGTCAGGAACTGATGTTTCGGGAAAAACAGTCAAGGAAGGGGTTTATTTTTATACCGTAATCCCCCAAAGCGCTAAATATACGTACGACGATCAAGAAAAAACCCAATACGTGTTGTCAGGGTTTCTGCATATCTTCAATCAATAATTTTAATGCTTAATTAGTTGGTGGAATCCCTTCAATTCTCCTTTGGCGTTGAAGTACTTTACCAAGTAACTCCCGTTGGGGTGGTTGGATAGATCAATGTTGAACTTCTTTTTGTCGAATAAGGTCTTTCTGCTGCCAAATTCGCTAATTGTTTTTCCATGGGCCATATCAAACACCACATAAGAATAATAATCCTTGGCCTCCACATTGAAAATCCCGGAAGAAGGATTGGGGTAAATTTTGATATTTCCTGTTCGATTTTCCGTGTCTAATGGAACGACACTCAGCATCGAGGCCAAGGTGTCCTTTGGAGGGCTTGGTACGTTCAATGTGTTCCGTTCCCAATGATTTATGCCATTGCGCAGGATATAACCCTCTTGAAAATTTTCCTGATTGGTAAGGTTGAGAATATCAGAATACCAAATTTCAGCAATAAAGGTGTCGGGTTGTACATCGATAAGTCCATAGCAAAATAGAGGTCTCATACGCCTAATATTGGTAATAAAATTAAAGGAAAGGAATGGAATGACAGGATGCAGTTGAAAATAGTTAATCGAAAATTAATCTTAGAGCATACACCAATTTATTTTAAGGTGTTTTGAGCGTTGGTGAAGGGAAATTGCAATTAGGTTTTGCAAATCAGTAAACTTTTTTCGCTTTTCGCTTGTGGAATCGTTTTATCCTCGTATCTTTGCACCCCTCAAAGAGCGTTTGAGGGTTTAATATATTGTTTAATTAAGAGTATTTTTATGCCAACTATACAACAACTAGTTCGCAAAGGAAGAACAGCGGTGGCGCACAAAAGTAAGTCTGCTGCACTTGATTCATGTCCTCAACGAAAAGGAGTTTGTGTTCGTGTTTATACGACCACACCGAAAAAACCAAATTCTGCCATGCGTAAAGTGGCCAGGGTCCGTTTGACCAATGGCCGCGAAGTCAATGCATACATCGGCGGTGAAGGCCACAACCTTCAAGAACACTCATTAGTATTAGTACGTGGAGGTAGGGTAAAAGACCTACCTGGTGTACGTTATCATATCGTTCGCGGGGCTGAGGATACGGCGGGAGTTCAAGGACGATCTCAACGAAGAAGCAAGTACGGTACAAAACGTCCGAAAGCTGCAAAGAAATAATCAAAGGTCAAATTGCGATAATATAACAAGCGATGAGAAGAAGAAAAGCCAAAAAAATTGCCATCTTACCAGATCCGAAGTTTCAGGAGCAGGTGGTAACCAAGTTTGTTAATAACCTAATGTATTCTGGTAAAAAGAGCCTTGCGTTCAAAATTTTCTATGAGGCCATAGATTTAGTGGACAAGAAAATTGAAGATACCGAAGGCATTGAGGTTTGGAAAAAAGCCTTAGAAAACGTTACGCCCAGCGTGGAAGTGCGCAGCCGCCGTGTAGGTGGGGCCACCTTTCAAATTCCAACGCCTGTGCGAGAGGAACGAAAGTCCTCTCTTGCCATGAAATGGTTGATTGGGTATGCACGTAAACGCAACGAAAAAACCATGTCCCAAAAATTGGCCGCAGAAATTATCGCCGCTTCGAAAGAAGAAGGTGCAGCATTTAAGAAAAAAGAAGACACACTCAGAATGGCCGAAGCCAACAAAGCATTTTCACACTTTAGATTCTAAACCATGGCAAGAGATCTCAAATACACACGAAACATCGGTATTGCGGCACACATTGATGCCGGTAAAACGACCACAACGGAACGTATTCTTTTTTACGGTGGTGTGAACCACAAAATCGGTGAAGTGCACGACGGTGCAGCCACCATGGACTGGATGGAGCAAGAGCAAGAGCGTGGAATTACCATTACCTCTGCAGCGACCACGTTGACTTGGAATTACCGTGGCATTCCTTACCACGTGAACATTATCGACACCCCAGGACACGTTGACTTTACCGTAGAGGTAAACCGCTCGTTGCGTGTTCTTGATGGCCTGGTGTTTTTGTTTTCTGCTGTAGATGGGGTAGAACCTCAATCCGAAACCAACTGGCGACTGGCTAATAATTACAATGTACCTCGAATCGGATTTGTCAACAAAATGGACCGACAAGGTGCTGACTTCCTCAAGGTATGTAAGCAAGTGAAAGACATGTTAGGAAGCCATGCGCTTCCCCTTCAAATTAATATTGGAGAAGAAGATAATTTTAAAGGAGTAGTCGATCTTATTAACTTCCGCGGTATCGTTTGGAACGAAGACGATTATGGAATGACCTTTAAAGAAGTAGAGATTCCAGCAGATATTTTGGAAGAAGCGCGTGAGTTGCGTGCAGCTCTTTTAGAAGCCGTGGCTGAGTTTGATGAAAGCCTCATGGAGAAATACTTTGAAGACGAGAATTCGTTGACTGAACGCGAAATTTTGGATGCCTTGCGTCAAGCTACCATTTCTGGGAAGGTTGTTCCGATGATGTGCGGTTCTTCCTTCAAAAACAAAGGTGTTCAGGCGATGTTAGACATGGTAATGGAAATTTTACCTTCTCCAATGGACATTGAAGCCATTAAGGGAATCAATCCAAAAACAGACGAGGAGGTAACGCGTAAGCCATCATACGATGAGCCTTTCGCTGCCTTGGCGTTTAAAATTGCCACAGACCCCTTCGTTGGTCGTCTTTGCTTTACACGCGTTTACTCAGGGATGCTCGAAGGAGGTTCCTACATCCTTAACACGCGTTCCGACAATAAAGAACGTATCTCTCGTATTTTCCAAATGCACGCGAACAAGCAGAACCAAGTACCCAATTTAGGTGCAGGGGATATCGGTGCAATTGTTGGATTTAAAGATATTCGAACCGGAGATACCCTGTGCGCAGAAAACGCTCCAATCGTTCTAGAATCCATGGTGTTCCCAGATCCGGTAATCGGGTTGGCGATTGAACCCAAAACGCAAGCAGATACCGACCGATTGTCTACAGGATTATCCAAACTTTCGGAAGAAGATCCCACATTCCGTGTGAATACCGACCAAGATACAGGACAAACAATCATTTCCGGAATGGGAGAGTTGCATTTGGAAATTATCGTGGATCGTTTGAAGCGTGAATTCAAAGTGGAAGTGAACCAAGGCGCGCCACAAGTGGCCTACCGCGAAGATATTTCAGGATCCACCGAACACCGTGAAGTGTACAAAAAACAAACCGGTGGTCGTGGTAAATTCGCCGATATTTTGGTGAAAATCGGACCTCAAGACAATGCAGAGAAAAAAGGTTTGGAATTCATCAACAGCATCAAAGGGGGTAACATTCCACGTGAATTTATTCCTTCCGTAGAAAAAGGGTTTAAAGAGTCTATGAAAAATGGCGTACTTGCCGGATTCCCGTTGGAAGCCATGAAGGTAGAGTTGATCGATGGTTCCTTCCACGCGGTTGACTCCGACTCATTATCCTTTGAATTGTGTGCGAAAATGGCGTACCGAGATGCGGTGAAAAAATGTTCCCCCATTCTTTTAGAGCCTATCATGAAGATTGAAATCGTTACGCCGGAAGATTACTTCGGAGATGTACAAGGTGACTTGAACCGTCGTCGTGGAATGCCTACGGGAATGGATGATCGCAACGGAGCCATCCATGGAATTCTCGCATTACGCGCCAGCGCCGAAAAATATTGCCGAGGATGTAATTGCTAAAAGTGGTAAAGTTTCCGCCTAATTGACAAGAATATGAGCCAGAAAATTAGAATAAAATTAAAGTCTTACGATCATAACCTCGTAGACAAGTCTGCAGAGAAAATCGTAAAAACGGTAAAATCCACCGGTGCCGTGGTGAGTGGTCCTATTCCGCTTCCCACCCAAAAAAGAATTTATACCGTGCTTCGTTCACCGCACGTCAATAAAAAAGCACGCGAGCAATTTGAGCTTTGCGCGTACAAAAGATTGTTGGATATCTACAGCAGCTCATCCAAGACCGTAGACGCGTTGATGAAATTGGAATTGCCGAGCGGGGTAGATGTAGAAATTAAAGTGTAATAATTAGTAAAGTAAAGTTATGTCAGGAATAATTGGACGAAAAATCGGAATGACTAGCATCTACAGTGCCGAGGGTAAGATTTTACCATGCACCATTATTGAAGCTGGTCCCTGCGTGGTTACGCAAGTAAAAACGGTGGACAGAGATGGTTACGACGCAGTTCAATTGGGTTACGGGAAACGCAAAGACAAAAACACCCCGAACGCATTGAAAGGTCATTTTAAGAAAGCCAACACAGATCCTAAAGCCAAATTGGTGGAGTTCAAGGAATTTGACGCCGTTTCTTTAGGGGATGAGGTAACTGTAACCTTGTTTGAAGAGGGCGAGTTCGTGGAAGTAGCGGGAACGACCAAAGGAAAAGGATTTCAAGGGGTTGTACGCCGTCACAATTTCGGCGGGGTGGGGCAATCTACACACGGTCAGCACAACCGACTTCGTGCTCCAGGTTCCATCGGTGCTTGTTCGTATCCTGCACGTGTATTCAAGGGAATGCGCATGGCCGGTCAGATGGGGAATAAACGCAGAACCCAGAGCAATTTGGAGGTGTTGAAAGTGCTATCAGAAAAAAATATGATAATCATTAAAGGATCTATCCCAGGTGCGAAAGGTTCTTTTGTAACAATTGAGAAGTAATGGAAGCGAATTTATACAGTGCCAACGGGAATCTTGCTCCTTCGAAAGTATTGCTTTCCGATGAGGTGTTTGGGATTGAACCCAACAACCACGCAATCTATCTTGATGTAAAACAGCACTTGGCGAACCGCCGTCAAGGAACCCATAAATCGAAAGAACGTAACGAAGTTTCGGGTTCTACGAAAAAATTGAAAAAACAAAAAGGAACCGGTGGAGCGCGTGCCGGTAGCGTTAAATCCGGTACACGTGTAGGAGGAGGTCGTATTTTTGGACCACGTCCTCGCAATTACCACTTCAAACTCAATGTGAAATTGAAGCGTTTGGCCAGAAAATCAGCTTTTTCTTATCAGTTGCAGCAAGATGCGTTGATGGTGTTAGAAGATATTCAATTCGATGCGATTAAAACCAAAGAATTTGTAGGATTAATGGATGCATTATCCTTGACGAATCAAAAAGTATTGTTGATTTTGGGTGAAAAAACCGATTCTGTATACTTGGCTTCAAGAAACTTGAAAAAAGTGAAGGTAGTTACCGCAGATTCGTTTAATACCTACGATGTATTGAATGCACGAAAAGTATTGGTAACCCAAACTGCGGTAAGCCGTATTGAAGAAATTCTAAATTAATGAATGATCATGCAAGGAATAATTATAAAACCACTCATTACTGAAAAAGCAACTTTTGCTTCAGAAGGTAATAATGTTTTCACCTTCGAAGTGGACCGTAAGGCCAACAAGATTGAGATTAAGAAAGCGATTGAAAAGACGTACAGCGTGCACGTCACCGAGGTGCGTACGATGAATTTCGGAGGTGGAAAGTCTTCGAAAAAATACACGAATAAAGGAATTGTTGAACAGCGGAGCAAACAATGGAAAAAAGCTTTGGTGTCTGTTGCAACGGGAGAAACCATTGATTTGTTTAACAACTATTAATTGAGCCATGAGCGTAAGAAAATTTAAACCCACCACACCCGGTCAACGCCACAAGGTCGCCTTGGACATGTCCGGCATCACGGCCACGAAGCCCGAAAAGAGCTTGGTGAAAGGTGGAACAAAATCCGGTGGACGTAACAACGACGGACGTATGACCATGCGCTATATCGGAGGTGGTCACAAGCAAAAATACCGAATGGTGGATTTCAAACGAAATCGGTTTGATATTCCAGCTACGGTGAAAGCCATTGAGTACGATCCCAACAGAACGGCTAACATCGCTTTGATTTATTACGTGGACGGGGTAAAAAGCTATATCCTGGCGCCTAATGGACTCAAAGTCGGCGATACCGTTGTATCGGGTAAATCAGCTACACCAAACGTCGGAAATGCCATGTTCTTGTCCGATGTGCCGTTAGGTACTATGATTCACAACATCGAATTAATGCCAGGTAAAGGAGGTTCGGTTGCACGAGGCGCAGGCGTATATGGCCAATTGGCTGCGCGTGAAGGGAAATTTGCGGTGGTAAAAATGCCATCCGGTGAAACACGGATGATCTTGGTAACATGCTTAGCTACCGTAGGCGTGGTATCTAATGGAGAACATAATTTGGAGCGTTCTGGAAAAGCAGGAAGATCCCGCTGGTTAGGTCGTCGTCCACGGGTACGTGGGGTAGTAATGAACCCGGTGGATCACCCGATGGGTGGAGGTGAAGGCCGTAACGCCGGAGGTCACCCAAGATCGCGTAACGGTATGCCTGCCAAAGGCTACAAAACACGCTCGAAAACCAAGAGTTCGAACCAGTTTATTATTGAAAGAAGAAAAAAATAACGTAGTATGAGTCGTTCCTTAAAAAAACCGCCCTTTGTGCACTATAAGTTAATGAAACGTGTAGATGATGCACAAGCCGCAAAAAGTAAAGCAGTAATAAAGACTTGGTCTCGGGCTTCCACCATTACCCCGGATTTTGTAGGGTTAACGTTTGCAGTGCATAACGGTCATAAGTTCATTCCGGTGTTCGCAACGGAAAACATGGTAGGGCACAAATTAGGTGAATTTTCTCCGACGCGACAATTCCGCGGGCATGGAGGGAACAAAAAAGATAAAAAACGATAAGATAATTAGAGAGTCATGGGCCGAAGAAAACATTTAAAAGCAGAGGAATTGAAAAGCGAGAAGAAGCAAATTGCTATCGCGAAGCTTAACAATTCAACAATTTCGCCACGTAAAATGCGCATGGTTGCCGACCTGATTCGCGGTGTCGAAGTCAACAAAGCACTGAACATCCTAACCCATAACAGTAAATTCGCTTCCGTCGGTTTGGAGAAACTGTTGCGATCCGCAATCTCGAATTGGGAGCAAAAGAATGAAGGGAAAGACGTTAGTGAGCAAGGGCTTGTAGTTAAATCCATCGAGGTTTCCGGAGGTTCCATGCTGAAAAGAATCCAGCCCGCTCCGCAAGGACGAGCGCACAGAATTAGAAAACGATCAAATAATGTTACGATCATCGTTGATGGTGTAAATGCTTAAATAATATGGGACAAAAAACAAATCCAATAGGAAATCGACTCGGCTACATCCACGGATGGGAATCTAACTGGTACGGTGGTACAGATTACGGCGATAAAATCGTTGAGGACGATAAAATTCGTAAATACCTGAGCGCTCGTTTCGTGAAAGCCAGTATTTCGAAAATCATCATTGAACGAACGTTTAAGTTAGTGACAGTGACCATCAATACCGCTCGTCCAGGAGTCATTATTGGAAAAGGGGGGCAAGAAGTGGATAAACTGAAAGAGGAGTTGAAAAAACTCACCGGAAAGGAAATTCAAATCAACATTTTTGAGGTGAAACGTCCGGAATTAGATGCCCGCCTCGTGGCAGACGCCGTAGCACGTCAATTAGAAGCGCGTATTTCCTTTCGTCGAGCAATAAAAATGGCCATTGCGGGTACCATGCGCTTAGGAGCTGAAGGCATTAAAATTAAAATCTCCGGCCGTTTGAACGGTGCAGAGATGGCGCGTTCCGAAATGTACAAAGACGGTAGAACCCCGCTGCATACGTTCCGCGCAGACATCGATTACGCAGTAGCTGAAGCACACACCACCTACGGTCGCCTGGGAATTAAAGTTTGGATTTGTCGTGGAGAGGTTTATGGAAAACGGGATTTATCGCCCAACGTAGGACAATCAACGGCTGGTCCTTCTTCTGGAAACAATGCTCCAGCTCAACGAAGAAAGAAAAAATAAGACGGAAAATATAAAAAGTCATGTTACAACCAAAAAGAACGAAATTTAGAAGGGTACAGAAAGGCAGAAATCGAGGCTTAGCTCACCGAGGTTCCTCGTTGGCTTTCGGATCTTTCGCCTTAAAAACCCTTGAACCAGGATGGATTACTTCACGCCAAATTGAAGCGTCGAGGATTGCCGTTACGCGATTCATGAAAAGGGAAGGTAAAGTTTGGATTCGGATTTTTCCAGACAAGCCCGTAACCGCCAAGCCTGCAGAAGTAAGGATGGGTAAAGGTAAAGGGGCTCCTAGTCATTGGGTAGCCGTAGTAAAACCCGGTAGAATCATGTTCGAAGCCGACGGCGTTCCTTATGAAGTAGCTAAAGAAGCCATGCGACTTGCCGCTCAAAAATTACCGGTGAAATGTAAGTTCGTGGTTCGTAACGATTTTGAAATACCCGCATAATAACGCACGATGAAAAAGATAGATTTATCAAAACTCTCCGAACAAGAACTGCAGCAAAAGGTGATGGAGTTCAAAGGCCAAATGGAAAGTCTTCGGTTAAGCCATAAGATGTCTCCGATTGAAAACCCTATGAGAATTGCAAAACTGAGAAAAACCATTGCACAGTATTGCACGGAATTAACTAAAAGACAACAAGCGGCATAGCCGATAAATAAATGCTTAATATGGAAAAGCGAAACTTAAGAAAAGAAAGAATTGGAACGGTGACGAGCGACAAAATGGATAAATCCATTGTTGTGGCGGTTGAGCGTAAAGAAAAACACCCGAAATACGGTAAGTTCGTTAAAACGACGACCAAGTTTGTTGCACACGATGAGAAAAACGAAAGCAACATAGGCGATACCGTGAAAATTATGGAAACGCGCCCCTTGAGTAAAACCAAGAACTGGCGAATGGTAGAAATTGTTGAAAGAGCGAAATAACCTGAGAAATGATACAAGTAGAGTCAAGATTATCGGTGGCAGACAATTCCGGAGCGAAGGAAGTGCTTTGCATTCGTGTCCTTGGAGGAACGCGAAGAAGATACGCATCCATTGGAGATAAGATTGTAGTTGCTGTGAAAAGTGCTATGCCAACCGGTGCTGTTAAAAAAGGTTCTGTTGCCACAGCCGTGGTGGTTAGAACGCGTAAAGAAGTTCGACGCGCAGATGGTTCGTACATCCGCTTCGATGATAACGCTTGCGTTATTTTGAATCAAGCAGGTGAAATGCGGGGAACACGGATCTTTGGTCCGGTTGCACGTGAGTTGCGGGAGAACAATTACATGAAAATTGTTTCACTAGCACCCGAGGTGTTATAATTCGAAAGGATATGCAAACTAAATTAAAAATAAAAGTTGGCGACCTCGTTAAAGTAATTAGCGGAGAGTCGAAAGGACAAGAAGGTAAAATTATTTCCATTAGTCGCACTAAAATGCGCGCTTCAGTGGAAGGGGTGAATATGGTGAAACGCCATACAAAACCCAGTGCTTCAAACCCACAAGGGGAAATTGTTGAAAAAGAGGGAACCATTCACGTTTCGAACTTGATGGTTGTAGTAGGTGGAGAAGCAACTCGTATTGGTAGAAAAGCCAACGAGGAAGGTAAATTAGTACGTTTTTCAAAGAAATCAGGGGAGGTGATTAAATAATGAGCTATACACCACGACTTAAAGAGAAATACAGCGCTGAAATCATTGGCGGATTAACCGAAAAGTTCGGATACAAATCCTCGATGCGCGTACCAAAATTGACAAAAATTGTCCTAAGCCAAGGAATGGGAGACGCCGTTGCCGATAAGAAATTGATCGAAAGCGCAGCTGCAGATTTATCCAAAATTGCCGGACAAAAAGCCATCACCACCATTTCGAAAAAAGACATCTCCAATTTCAAGTTAAGAAAAGGAATGCCTATCGGAACAAAGGTGACCCTTCGCGGAGATCGTATGTACGATTTTCTGGATCGATTCCTTTCGGTTTCCTTACCTAGAACACGCGATTTTCGCGGTATCAGCCCAAAAGGATTCGACGGTCGAGGGAACTTCAACATGGGTATTAAGGAACATATCATCTTCCCAGAAATCGATATCGACAAGGTGAATAAAATTCTTGGTATGGATATCACCTTTGTGACGACTGCAGGAAGTGACGAAGAAGCTAAAGCATTGTTAGACGCATTTGGATTTCCATTTGCAAAAAAATAAAAGAAATGGCAAAAGAATCAATGAAAGCGCGAGAGCGCAAACGTGAACGAATGGTAGCTCGATACGCGAAAAAGCGTAAAGAATTAACGCAAGTATTAAAGTCCACTTCCAGCGATGAGAACATCGTTAACCAAAAGTGGGATGCTATGATGGCCCTGCAAAAATTGCCGGCGAATTCTTCGAAAATTCGTTTGCATAACCGCTGTGGTTTGACCGGCAGACCAAGAGGTTACATGCGCCACTTTGGAATTTCGAGGGTTACGTTTCGTGAAATGGCACTTGCTGGAAAAATCCCAGGAGTAAAAAAGGCAAGTTGGTAATTAACGTATAGAATTAGGAAAATATGACAACAGATCCCATAGCAGATTTTTTAACCCGCATACGTAACGCAAGTTCCGTTGGGCTTAAAACCGTAGAAATCCCCGCCTCCAATACGAAGCGAGCGATGACACAAATTCTTTTTGATCAAGGGTATATCTTGAATTATAAAGTGGAAGAGGACAACAAACAAGGCATCATTAAAATTGCCTTAAAATACAATTTGACTACACGAGTCCCTGCAATTACGAAACTTGAGCGCATTTCAAAACCGGGTTTAAGAAAATATGCCGGCAGCGATGAATTGCCTCGCGTATTGAACGGATTAGGTATTGCTATCGTGTCTACCTCCCAGGGGGTAATTACCGATAAAGAAGCGCGAAAGTTGAATGTGGGTGGTGAAGTATTGTGTTACGTATATTAAATTATTGAGCAATGTCAAGAATTGGAAAAATGCCTATTACCATCCCCGCCGGAGTTGAATACAAACTCGAAGGGAATCTGGTAACGGTGAAAGGTAAAAAAGGCGAATTGAAACAAGAGGTAGATTTATCCGGTGTTTCCTTGAATTTGGAAGGAAACATATTGACCATTACACGAGCTTCGAACGATCCAGACCACCGTTCCAAACACGGTCTTTATCGTGCCTTAATTCAAAACATGATCCTAGGCGTTTCGCAAGGATTTTCCAAAGAGATGGAAGTGGTGGGCGTAGGTTACCGTGCAAACGTAACAGGGCAAATGTTGGAATTAGCCCTCGGGTTTTCGCATCAAATTGTTTTCGAGATTCCAAAGGAAGTTCAATGCACCACCGTTACCGAAAAAGGTAAGGCTCCTGTGATTAAGCTAGAGTCGTACGATAAGCAGTTGTTAGGAGCTGTAGCTGCAAAAATTAGAAGCTTGAGAAAACCGGAACCTTATAAAGGAAAAGGAATCAAGTTCGTTGGTGAAATATTAAGAAGAAAAGCGGGTAAATCTGCTGGTAAGAAATAAAAGTTAAGGAAATGGCATTAAAGAAAACATTGCGAAGAGCAAAAATTAAGCGAAGAATTCGAAAAAAAGTATTCGGTACAACCGCGGTACCAAGACTGTCGGTATTCCGAAGCAACAAACAAATTTACGCTCAAATTATTGATGATACCACAGGAAAAACCTTGGTTTCTGCAGGTTCGTTGAAAAACGACGAAGCACAAAATGTTCCGAAAAAAGAACAAGCCAATGTGGTAGGAAAAATGATTGCTGAAAACGCAACCAAAGCCGGGATTCAGCAAGTTGTCTTCGATCGAAACGGTTATTTGTACCATGGCCGAGTTAAATCCTTAGCCGATGCCGCACGTGAAGCAGGTCTTAAATTCTAATACAATCCAAAAACATGAATAAAGTTAAAACGTCGGATATTGAACTTAAAGATAAACTCGTAGCGGTTAACCGGGTAACCAAGGTAACCAAAGGAGGACGGACCTTCAGTTTTTCAGCGATTGTTGTCGTTGGTGACGAGAACGGTGTCGTAGGGCAAGGCCTTGGTAAAGCCAAAGAAGTTACTGAAGCTATTACGAAAGGAATCGATGATGCTAAAAAGAATTTGATTCGCGTGCCCATTCGTAAAGGAACTGTGCCCCATACCCAAAAAGGAAAATACGGAGGTGCCGAGGTGTTATTGAAGCCAGCAACCGACGGTACAGGGGTAATTGCGGGAGGCGCGATGCGTGCGGTGCTCGAGAGCGTAGGGATACACAACGTTCTTGCAAAATCTCAAGGGTCTTCAAATCCACACAACGTAGTGAAAGCCACTATGGACGCTTTGTCAAAGATGCGTGATGCCTCTGCGGTAGCTCGTCAACGGGGAATTGATTTGGAAAAAGTATTTAACGGATAATATCAAGCGATGAGTACCATAAAAATAAAACAAGTTAAAAGTGCGATCAAACGCCCTGCAGACCAAAAAGCTACCATCAAAGCACTAGGCTTCAGAAAATTGAATCACGTTTTGGAAAAGGAAAATACACCTCAAATTCAAGGCATGATTGATAAAGTAAAACACTTAGTTCAAATTATTGACTAATTCATAACACAAGGAAAATGAGTTTAGATAAATTAACACCGGCGAAAGGCTCGGTTCATAGCGAGAAAAGAATCGGACGAGGTCACGGTTCCGGTGGAGGAGGAACAGCCACGCGCGGTCACAAAGGAGCTAAATCACGCTCTGGATATTCCAAAAAAATTGGTTTCGAAGGGGGGCAAATGCCACTACAACGTCGGGTACCTAAGTTTGGTTTTAAGAATATTAACCGCGTGGAATATAAAGCAATCAACTTGGATTCGCTACAAATGTTAGCGGAAACCAAAGGGATATCTGAGTTTAACCTCGATACCTTTTTGGCGAATGGTCTTATTTCAGGGTCTAAATTGGTTAAAATCTTAGGAAGAGGCGAACTTAAGGCTTCTATAAAGGTAGAGGCACATCATTTTTCTGCGAAAGCGGTGAGCGCCATAGAAGCAGCTGGAGGTTCAATCGCAAAATTATAATAGAATGAAACGACTCATAACCAATCTTAAAAACATTTGGAGCGTTGAAGAACTTCGGCAACGAATTCTCTTGACCTTAGGGTTGGTACTAGCTTACCGTATCGGTTCTTTTGTTATTCTTCCAGGAGTGAATTATGCTGCGCTCGAAGGTGCAGCGGCTGGAAGTTCGGATGCGCAGAAAGGAATCGAGAACCTACTGTCGTTGTTTTCTGGGGGTGGATTCACCAATGCTTCCGTTATGGCCTTGGGAATTATGCCTTACATTTCTGCTTCCATCATTATGCAACTTTTGGGCATGGCTGTTCCCGCAGTACAAAAACTACAAAATGAAGGAGAGTCCGGCCGAAAAATAATTAACAACTACACACGCATTCTTACCATAGTGATTTGTGCGCTGCAAGCACCTTCTTACTTAAAGATGTACGTAGAACAAAAAGGAGCTTTGCCCGATGATCCAAGCATGTTTTGGTGGATTCAGACCATATTGATTTTGGTTTCCGGATCGATGTTCGCTGTTTGGTTGGGAGAAAGAATTACCGAAAAAGGGATTGGAAACGGTATTTCCTTATTAATTGCTGTTGGGATTTTGTCCCGCTTGCCCGGCGCATTTGTTGCCGAAATTGGTAAATCTTTCGAGGCTGGAAACCTGATTAAATTGGTCCTTGAATTGATTATTTTCACCTTGATTATTCTGAGCGTTATTTTGATCGTTCAAGGTGTACGAAGGATCCCTTTGAATACGGCAAAAAGTGTGGTGGGTAATCGATCCGTTGTTCCGCAACAAACCCGAAATTATTTACCCCTTAAAGTAAATGCCAGCGGGGTTATGCCCATCATCTTTGCGCAAGCCATTCTCACAATTCCAATGACCATTTTTTTAAGTGCTACCAATCCCAAGAACCAAGGAGGACTGATTCAACGGATTTTGAGCGATCCCTACGGACTTTGGTATAACATTATTCTAGTAGTTATGATCGTTGTGTTTACCTATTTCTATACGGCCATCATGATTAATCCACGTAAAATATCGGAGGATTTAAAAAAGAGTGGAGGCTTCATTCCTGGAGTGAAACCGGGAGAGGATACGGCAAGCTACATCGATAACTTGGTGACACGAATTACTTTTCCAGGGTCCTTGTTTTTAGCTGCGATTGCCATCATTCCTTCCCTTGCAAAAATTGCTGGGGTAAACGATTCTTTTGCGATGTTCTTTGGAGGAACCTCGTTGCTGATTATGGTAGGTGTGGTATTAGACACCGTGCAGCAAATCGAAACGTATTTATTGAACCGACAAATGGACGGTCTCATGGAAGGAACACGGGTGCGCGGTCGTAGAGGAGCTAACGAACTTTCTGGATTTTAAGCATGGCAAAGCAAACATCCATAGAGCAAGACGGAACTATTTTGGAAGCGCTTCCGAACGCTATGTTTCGTGTGGAGTTGCAAAACGGGCACGTAATTACAGCCCACATTTCTGGAAAAATGCGCATGTTTTACATCCGTATTTTACCGGGAGATAAAGTAAAGGTGGAAATGTCACCGTATGATTTAACCAAAGGACGAATTTCGTTCCGATACAAGTAAATATAGAAAAAATGAAAGTAAGAGCATCCGTTAAAAAACGAACCGAAGATTGCAAAATCGTAAAACGAAAAGGAAAGGTTTATGTAATCAACAAGAAGAATCCTAAACTAAAACAACGACAAGGTTAAACAATAGAATATGGCACGTATTGCAGGTATCGATTTACCCAAAAACAAACGAGGAGTCATTGGATTAACGTACATCTACGGAATTGGTCGTAGTACTTCCAAAAAAATCCTCACTTCTAATGGAATTGATGAAAATGTGAAAGTTTCTGATTGGAACGACGATCAACTTTCCGCCATTCGGAATTCTATCAATGAAATTAAGACCGAAGGTCAGCTTCGTTCAGAAATTCAGCTAAACATCAAGCGTTTGATGGATATCGGTTGCTACCGTGGCATTCGTCACAGAGCAGGACTTCCACTTCGTGGCCAGCATACCAAGAATAATTCAAGAACGCGCAAAGGGAAAAGAAAAACAGTTGCCAATAAGAAAAAGGTAACTAAATAATAACTAAGGATATGGCAAAAGCAAATCAAAAGAAAAAGAAGAATGTAAAAGTGGAAGCTGCGGGTGAGGCGCATATTCAAGCAACTTTTAACAATTTGATTATTTCATTAACCAACAACGCAGGACAGGTAATCTCGTGGTCTTCCGCAGGAAAAATGGGGTTCAAAGGATCAAAGAAAAACACTCCGTATGCAGCCCAATTGGCCGCTGAAGATGCTGCCAAAGAAGCCCATGACTTTGGACTGCGCCGTGTTCGAGTTTACGTTAAAGGCCCAGGGGCAGGAAGAGAATCCGCGATTCGTTCCTTGCACAATGCAGGGATTGAAGTAACCGAAATCGTCGACGTTACGCCGCTGCCTCACAACGGATGCCGTCCACCCAAACGAAGAAGAGTATAATAGTTAATAACCCGTCATCGAAGGAATGCCTTAATTCATGACTTAATTTAAATAGAATGGCAAGATACAGAGGACCAAAAACAAAAATCGCTCGACGCTTTCGAGAGGCCATTTTCGGGCCGGACAAAGCCTTAGAACGAAGAAATTATGGGCCCGGTCAGCATGGACCGGCCAAGCGTAGAGGAGGAAAACAATCTGAATACGCGATTCAGTTAGGGGAAAAGCAAAAAGCGAAGTATACCTACGGAATCCTTGAGCGTCAATTCGCTAACATGTTCGAGAAAGCTTCGCGGATGAAAGGAATTACCGGGGAAAATCTCCTTCAATTGTGTGAAACACGCCTCGATAATACCGTATTCCGTCTAGGAATCGCCCCTTCCCGACGTGCGGCTCGTCAGTTGGTTACCCACCGGCATATTGTGGTGAACGGGGATGTAGTGAATATTCCATCCTACCAGCTTCGTCCCGGAGATACCGTTGGGGTTCGAGAAAAATCGAAATCCCTCGAAACGATTGTAATGTCGCTTAATGCTTCGCCAAACCGCTTTGAATGGTTGGATTGGGACAACGCTTCATTTTCCGGTAAATTGATCAACTTGCCTGCTCGCGTTTTGATTCCTGAGAATATTAAAGAGCAGCTGATCGTCGAATTGTATTCTAAATAATTTTAACTAACACTAATGGCTATATTAAATTTTCAAAGACCTGATAAAGTAGTTATGCTTCGTTCCGATGCATTTAACGGTGAGTTTGAATTTCGTCCTTTGGAACCGGGTTATGGAATTACCATCGGGAATTCCTTGCGCAGAATTTTACTTTCTTCCTTGGAAGGATATGCAATTGCTTCAATTCGAATCGAAGGGGTAGATCATGAATTTAGCGCCATAAAAGGCGTAGTGGAAGATGTTACCGAAATCATTCTAAACTTGAAACAAGTACGGTTCAAGCAGCAAATTGATTCCGTGGAGAACGAACGTGTATTTTTGTCGGTGCAAGGGCAAACTACCCTTACCGCCGGGGATATCGGTAAGTTTACCAACGGTTTTCAAGTATTGAACCCGGATTTGGTGATCTGTAACATGGATTCTTCCGTAAAGTTTGAAATGGAGCTAAACATCATCAAAGGAAGAGGTTATTATCCCTCCGAAGAGAACAAAACAGAAGAAGCTCCCTTTGGAACGATCTTTATTGATTCAATCTTTACCCCAATTAAAAATGTTCAATACACCGTGGAGAATTATCGGGTAGAACAAAAAACCGATTACGAAAAATTAATCTTGAACATAACGACCGATGGTTCTGTACATCCTAAAGAGGCGTTGAAAGAATCTGCCAAAATCCTTATCCAGCATTTTGTGTTGTTCTCCGATGATCGCATGACCTTGGATACCGAAGTAAAACAAGAAGTCGAAGAATTTGATGAAACTTCTTTACACATGCGTCAATTGCTGAAAACCAAATTAGTGGATATGGACCTTTCGGTGCGTGCCTTGAATTGTTTGAAAGCAGCGGAAGTTGAAACGTTGGGAGAGTTGGTTTCTTTCTCAAAATCGGATCTCCTTAAATTCAGGAATTTCGGTAGAAAATCCTTAACAGAACTCGAAGATCTCGTGGATAACAAGAACCTGACCTTTGGGATGAATGTGGCAAAGTATAAATTAGACAAAGACTAGTCGAATAAAGACTTAAGAAATGAGACACGGTAATAAATTAAATCATTTAGGTAGGAAGTCTGCTCATAGAAAAGCGATGATTTCCAACATGGCTTGTTCGTTGATTCAACATAAAAGAATTTCGACAACAGTGGCCAAAGCCAAGGCGCTTCGTGTATTTGTAGAACCCCTACTTACCAAAGCAAAAACGGATTCTACCCATTCACGTAGGGTTGTTTTTTCATACCTTCAAAACAAAGACATTGTCTCCGAATTGTTTCGTGACATAGCCCCTAAAATTGCAGAGCGCAACGGAGGGTACACACGCATCATTCGAACTGGATTTCGTTTGGGAGATAATGCGGAAACGTGCATGATCGAATTGGTAGATTTCAACACCGTTTACACGAAAGAGGAAACCAAGAAAACAACGCGCCGTTCGCGACGTGGAGGAGGGGCAAAATCTACAGCACCGGTTGAGCAAACAACCCACGCCATCGAAGAAGCGGTGGTTGTTGAAGAAACTCCTATAGTGGATGAAACCCCAGCAGTGGAAGAAGCACCAGTAATGGAAGAAACTCCAGTGGTTCATGAAACCCCGGCAGCGGAAGAAACCCCAATAGCGGAAGAAACCCCAGTAGTGGAAGAAACTCCAGCAGCAGAAGAAACCCAAGCAGCGGAAGAAACCCAAGCAGCGGAAGAAGCTCCAGTGGTTGATGAAACTCCTGCAGTGGAAGAAACTCCAGCACAACATGAGCATACTTCCTCACCTGAGTCAGAGGAATCTTCCGAGGAATCTTCTG
>RFQF01000101.1 GCA_009925805.1 Flavobacteriia bacterium
ATTCTACGCCCGAAGGACGAGCCAAAAATCGCCGAGTTGAAATGAAATTGGTGTTTGAATAAGGGTTTATCGGTAACCGTGCAACGCGAACACGGAAAAAGAAGATAACCAGTGGTCCACATCGTAATTGCCTTTACCGATGCTCTCTTGGGAATAATCCCACATTGCATTCATTTGTTCGACCCAAGCCGCTTTGAGCGTTGCATTCAAGTTAGGTAGCGACTGGATCATCCCGTTCAGGCACCAAATACGGTTCAGGTGAAAGCCGTCCCAATGGGATTTCATTCCCGTATGAATCTTTTCACGTTTAATGATCAAGGCTTCGTTTACCTGGTTGATATCCAACAACTCAGGAGCGAAGGAAGACAACCAAGCCGAGTACGCTTTTTCATCGTACACCTTGCGCATAAGGTCGGCGACTAACAAATAGCCCGACATGAAATCCCAACCAAAGGGTTCTGAAGCCATGGGAACTCCCGTTTTGTTCTCATAAAATCGCTTTGAGGCAGCAATAACGACCTCTTCCAGCGATTTCCGCTTGAAGCATCGGGCATAATCCAAAGCAAACGACAAACCCATGGCGGGACTATCATGACTTCCCGAAAAACGAACCTCTTGCTGTTCAGGCCAATAACTGAGGTGTTTTGACTCGATAACCTGTAATAACGGTTTGCCATTTTTTAACCATGTTTTTACCTTGGGGTGGTTTAAAGTGGATAATTCTTCCACCAATTTCAAAAACCAACTTTGTCCGTAGGGAAATTCGAAATTTCCTTTTTCCATATTCTCAACTCTTAAAGCCTCAACGGCTATTCGATCTTTATCAAAAGCAAAATCCAACCGTGCTAAAATTTCATCCCGTTCGGGCAAGTTTGGATACAATTTGAGCAATTTCACCAAACACCAATGATTGTGAACCGATGAGTGCCAATCGTAACAACCGTAAAAGGATGGCCATATTTTTTGGGGATTGTTTTCATTATAATACGGATTATTTACCGTGTGAGGAGATGCGCTCCCTGTACAGTTTAGCGATAACTTGGCAAAATAGGAAGCCCCGGATTCGGTCAATCGATACAATCCTGCATCGTCTACTGTAACGAGCTGCGCAGAGACCTGAGATCCAATCAAGACTATCCAAAGCACCAGAAAAGATGTTTTTAGCATGGTTTGTAGCATTTTTATTCTGCAAAATAAACCCTTTTAAGAAAAAAAGTTAACCCTATATCCAAAAAACAGAATAAAAAAAACCGTACGGCTCGCCGTACACTTAACGTTTCCTTAATGCTCAATTAATC
This sequence comes from Flavobacteriia bacterium, assembly GCA_009925805.1. Taxonomy (GTDB): domain Bacteria; phylum Bacteroidota; class Bacteroidia; order Flavobacteriales_D; family Crocinitomicaceae; genus UBA952. Next base: position 1,299 of record RFQF01000101.1, read on the forward strand.
AAAATGTGGCGTTACAAGCCGAACTTTGCGCCCAAATTCAAATCCATGCTTAAAAATCTATTCTTCTTCGTTGTGCTCATTTCTGTTTCGATTAACGACCTTCGTGCCCAATCAAGTATTGCCGGAAAGGTGGTAGATGCCACAAACTCTGAACCTGTTGGAAATGCCAAAGTGTTTTTGTTGAATACCGAAAAAAAATTACTTACCGATTTTGATGGAAACTTCAAATTCGAAGGTCTCGAAGCAGGGGTTTACAGTATTGAAGTTCGCTTCACCACCTTCAACACGAAAGTGGTAACCGATATAAAATTGGAGAAAAAACAAGACCTTGAGTTGTTGTTTAGTTTAGAATCCGCTGACAAAGTCTTAGGTCCTGTGGTAGTTAAAAGAACCGTCAACAAAGAATCGGTTGTTGGAGCGGTTACCCTACAGCGCAGCAGCAAGGTCATGCTCGATATTATTCCTCAAGAAGTCCTCAAACGTACTCCTGCAAGAACCGTTGCAGACGCCTTAAAACAAGTAAGTGGTGCAAGTATACAGGACAATAAATTTGCGGTAGTGCGCGGACTGAACGACCGATACAATGCGGCGTACATTAACGGCGGTCCACTACCCTCCTCGGAAGGCGACCGAAAAGCGTTTTCTTTCGATATTTTTCCGGTAAACATGTTGGAGAACCTGAGTATCGTAAAAACTGCCTCTCCCGAATTACCCGGAGAATTTGCTGGAGGGATTATCCAAATCAAGACGAAAGACATCCCTTCCGAATCGTTTCAAAATGTTTCCATCGGAACAGGGTACAACACTATTACGACTTTTAAAGATAAAATTCAGTCCAAAGAAGGTAAGTGGGATTGGTTAGGAATCGACGACGGAAGCCGAGCCTTGCCGAAGGATTTCCCCACAACTGCGAATTATTCCATCAACAATAACGATCAAGCAGTCTTAGCAAAAACGTTTAAGTCCAATTGGCAAACGCAACAATCCACCTTCATGCCGAACCTGAGTGTTCAATACAGCGGAGGGTTCAAAAAGACCTTGAAAAAAGAACAGATTTTGGGGTTAATCGGTTCCATATCATACAACAATACCCAAAATTTCAATGAGACCGTACGTAGATCTTATACCAACAATGCGGGTGGTAACGTTGCTTCGCAGATTGAAACAGATTACCTGGATAAAACATACAGCCAACAATTGCTTTCAGGAATGATGGCGAATGTTGCTTATCAACTCAACGAAAAAAACAAATTCAGCTTTAAAAACGTGTACTCCATCAACACGGATAACCGAATAATTAACCGTACGGGGCAGCGCGAACCGTTGGATGCCAACCCTACCATGATTCGTTCCAACGCCAATTGGATGACGCAAAACCAAATTTATACAGGTCAAATCAACGGAAACCATGGCAACGATGAAACCAAAATGCACGTGGATTGGTTGGCCTCCTACAGCCAAGTGCATCGGGTTATTCCTAACTTAAGAAGGAACATTTACACCCGTTTGACGCATTTTAACGATCCAACTAGTCCGGACCCGTTGGACACCACTTGGCAGGCGAGCATTGCCCAATCCAGTGTGGGTCCTGATTATGGAGGGAATATGTTTTTCTCCAATACCCTTGAATCCATTTACAGCGGACGCGTTAACGTGGGGTATCAACTCTTGGATACCAAGGAGCACAAACTTGAGCTCAAAGCAGGTTTATTTATCCAAGCAAGAAATCGCGATTTCAGTGCGCGTCAATTAGGATACACGAAATACGGAGGCGCCGGAAGCAATATCAGTTTCAACAACAGCTTGTTGTATCAACCGGAGGACTCCATCTTTAACGCTGCCAATATGGGTTTAATTGCTCCCAGCCTTGGTGGGTTTAAACTCACCGATGGTAGTAAATTATCCGATTCCTACACGGCGAATTCACAGCTCTATGCAGCTTATGTAATGGCCAACCAACAACTTAAAAAAACCAATTTGGTTTATGGATTACGCATCGAGGATTTCACCCAAAAGCTGAATGCTACGAATGCCGACAAAACCTTGGTACGGGTCAACCAACATAACTTGGATTTCCTTCCTTCCTTGAATTTAATCCAAGGACTGACCGACAAACAAAACCTGCGCTTCAGTGCATCGCAAACAGTAAACCGTCCGGAATACCGCGAATTAGCTCCCTTTGCATTTTATGACTTCAGTACGCAATTTGTTTTATCCGGAAATGATTCGTTGCAACGCGCGAAAATCACGAACCTTGATATGCGCTACGAATACTATCCAGGAAATGGCCAGTTGCTCACCGCCTCTGTTTTCGTTAAACAATTCCAAAACCCGATTGAGCAAATTGCCCGTCCAGATGTTTTGAACGAAATTTCATACAAAAACGTAGGTAATGCGATCAATTACGGTTTGGAATTGGAATTCAAAATGAACTTGGGTTCCATCGTTAAGGCGGATTCTAATTCATTCTTAAACAATGCCACCTTTTTCACAAACTTAGGTTTCATCCAATCGAAAGTAGATGTTTCCCAGAACATTGGAACACCTTACCAAACCCGTCCACTTCAAGGGCAATCTCCTTATGTGTTCAACCTTGGGGTGAATTACCAAACGGATAACATGTGGTCGATTTCCGCCAACGTTAACTCGGTAGGTTCGCGAATTTATATTTTAGGCTCCATTCTGCAACCGGATATTTGGGAAAAGAGCCGTACTTTTCTAGATGTACAAATTGCCAAGTCGTTCTTGGATAAGAAACTTGAAATCAAGTTGAACTGTCAAAACCTCTTGGCACAAAACTTAATTTTTTACCAAAACAATTATTCGCAGTTTCGTACCGATAAAGGCTTAACACGCGCGGTGAATTACCTCTTTTACGGAAACTCCGCAGGAGATACCAAATACGAAGCCGGTAAAGACGATGTTGTATGGAATACCAAATTCGGTAGAACCTTCTCCTTGGTTCTATCTTACAAATTTTAACACGAACAGATCACCTCTGGTAACAATTTTTTAACACAAGTTTAGGGTTGGTGTAACACGCCGACCGAAATAGAATTGGAAATTTGCGTCGAATTAAAAAATTAATCATGAAAAAAATTACGTTTAACTTATTTGCCTTGATTTTATCAACGGCGATGTTCGGACAGAACTTTTTTGTTCCGACCAACTACCGCGGTGCCTTCGCGCCTGCGCCTACTGCCATGTGGACAGACACGTGGACGAATTGGGATCCACAAAACACGAATTACCCTGCCTCAAATGTGACAATCACCACGTCGATTACCACGAACACTACGTGGACTTCCAACAACACGTACTTGTTGCAAGGTCAAATTTATGTGAAAAACGGTGCCACGCTTACGATTCAACCGGGTACGGTTATTCAAGGAGACAAGGCGGTGGCTGGTTCTGGTTTATTCGTTTGCCAAGGATCTAAATTAGTGGCCAACGGAACCGTTAGTCAGCCGATTGTATTTACTTCTAACCAAGCAGCTGGTGCTCGCGCTATTGGCGATTGGGGTGGAGTGATCTTGATGGGTAAATCCACGTACAACGGTGCTGGTGGGATCGGAAACATTGAAGGTCTTGCCGTTAGCCCAGACACGCAATACGGCGGTGGTGCTAACCCTGACACAATGGATAATTCCGGAAGCTTACAATACGTTCGTATCGAATTTGGAGGGTATGTTTACCAGCCGAACAAAGAAATCAACGGTTTGACGATGGGTGCTGTAGGAAAAGGAACGACCATCGACTATGTACAAGTTTCATTTGCCAACGATGATGCTTTCGAATGGTTTGGCGGAACAGTAAATTGTCGCCACTTGGTTTCTTACCGCAACTTGGATGATGATTTTGACACCGATTTTGGATTCTCTGGAAAGGTACAGTTTTGCTTAGGCGTACGCGACCCACAAATCGCGGACAACCCTACGGTATCAACGTCCGAAGGTTTTGAGTCTGACAACGATCCTACAGGATCTGCAAACACTCCTCAAACAAGCGCCATTTTTTGTAATGTTACTTGGATCGGGCCATTGAGAGGAACTTGTCCTGCGGCTCAAGGAGCTATCGCAGCAGGGTTCCGAAGAGGAGCTCGAATTCGCAGAAATTCCGCGTTGAAAATTTACAACACCATCTTCATGGATGGATTACGCGGTTTGCACATTGATGGTACCGCATGCGAAAACAATGCAAATAACGGTCCTTTAATGTACAAGAACAATTTAGTAGCGGGGTATTTAAACAACTACTCGCTTGAACGAAATGCGGGAAGTACCTTCAATATGTGGTCTTTCTTCACTTCAAACAACAATGATTCAGTAGCTTGTTCTTCGAACATTCTTACCTTACCTTATGGAATTGGTGGAAATTACTTATCTCCTGATTTCCGTCCAGTAGCTGGTTCATTGGCGCTTTCTAATTATTCATTCAGCAATTCCTACCTGGCTGCTCAAACGATTCAAGCGCCAACTACAACAGCAAACGTTAGCTATTGTGTAGGTGCAAATACCACAGCATTGACTGCTACGGCTAGCACCGGTTGCACCATTGTATGGTATACCCAAGCTACCGGTGGAAGCCCAATTGCTACGCCGACGCCTTCTTCTGCTGCTGCTGGTACGACCATGTACTATGTGGCTCAGCAAAACGCTCAGGGATATGAAGGTCCAAGAGCTATGGTTACCGTAACAATTAATGCGAATCCTACGGTTCCAGTTATCACAGCGAGCGGTTCTACTTCGCTTTGTACAGGAAGCTCTGTGAATTTAACTTCTTCTTACATGATGAATAACGTTTGGTCTACTGGAGCAACAACTTCTATGATTACCGTTAACAGCACCGGTTCTTACACAGTAACTTACACCGATGCAAACGGTTGTACTGCCACATCATTACCGACTGCTGTAAACGTAAGTGCTGCGCCACTTCCTACCGTACAGGCATCAGCAGTAGAAGCTTGTAGCGGTGATACAGTTATGTTAACTTCATCTGCAGCAACTACGTACTTATGGTCCACTGGGGCTACCACGCAATCCATCATGCTTACAGCTACCGCGAACAACGTAACGGTTACGACCACCAACACCAACGCGTGTAACGGAGTAGGCACATCCACTCCAGTGAGTGTAACATTTACTGCAACACCGAATGCGGCTGGTTCATTTACAACCAATGGAAATGTTGTTACTTTTGCCAACACTTCTACAGGAGCTACTTCGTACTCTTGGAATTTTGGGGATCAGACCAACTCTTCTGCAGCAACACCTACCCATGCATATGCAGCGAATGGAAGCTACACAGTAACCTTAACTGCCATGAATGGCAACTGCGACGATGTGGCAACTTTCACGGTAAATATTGCCCTATCGCTTGATGAAATGTCTGGAGTTGTTCTTTCTTTGGTTCCAAACCCTGCAACTACTTCTTTCGAAGTTGCATTGGAAGGTGCTAATCTGGTAGAAGTAACCATGATTGATGCATTTGGAAGAACCGTACAGACAAGTAACGCAGCAACACTTTCTTTGGAAGGAATTGCGAATGGTATTTACCAAGTAAAAGTTCAAACCAATCAAGGAACAGCTATCCGAAGATTAGTTGTAAATAAATAATTCAAACCCAATACAAGGGGGCTTCAAGCCCCCTTTTTTTTTGCCATGGAAACCAATAAAGGACATGTTATTTTGCTGGTAGACGACGAACCAGATATTCTGGAGTTTTTATCCTATACCCTACTAAAAGAGGGGTATAAAGTATTCACAGCTACCAATGGCGAGGAAGCTGTAAGAATGGTTCAAGAGATTGCACCTTCTTTGATTTTAATGGATGTGATGATGCCGCAAATGGACGGAATTGAAGCATGTCAAATCATCCGAAAAGACCTCAACCTAAATCAACCTATCATAGCATTTCTAACCGCAAGATCTGAAGATTATGCGCAAATCGCGGGGCTCACAG
>RFQF01000102.1 GCA_009925805.1 Flavobacteriia bacterium
ATTATTCTTTTAATTAAAATTCTAACATTGATTATGTTAGTTGATTTAACAATTCAATTCTTTACGAAAATATTAATTATTACAAAACAATGGATTTTATCTTCGAGTTTTCAAAGACGCCTTGTGGATGTAGGAGCCAGGCAAAGGCATACCTTTTCTTACTATTCTCGATACAATCATGCAAGGAATTTCTTACTATTAGACATAAGGAAAAAGTGTTAGAGACAGGAGTTTGGTTTGATGTTTAATAGTGTTGATCACACAAAACAACGGATTATCTTACAGGAATACCACCGATTCTTTTCAAGTTTATCCCCCCATTTGCGGTGAAAAAAAATGTTAATGTACGCATAAATGCGGTGAATAATCCGTATATTTACCGCATAAAGGAAATTTAACATGCAAAAATACATCTACGAATATGCAACTTGGCCACAGTTTTACTGGAAAGAAAGGGAGATTAGTGCCTTATTCGGTGAGGTACGTAATTTACAAGGTCGCTTATTCGCTCAATTGAACATGCTTGGGTTTACTTCCAAAGAACAGGCCTCCTTGGCTACCATGACCTTAGATGTCCTCAAAACTTCAGAAATCGAAGGTGAACACTTAGCTTATGAACAGGTGCGCTCTTCCATAGCCAAACGGCTCGGGATCAACATTGGCGGCTATTTACCCGTCCAACGGAACGTGGATGGGGTGGTTGAAATGATGTTGGATGCTGCGCAGAATTATCAAAATCCCCTCACCCATGAACGGCTATTCGCTTGGCATGCGGCCTTATTCCCAACCGGGTACAGTGGCATGCTTAAAATAGACGTGGGCTGTTATCGAACCGGGGAAATGCAAATTGTTTCTGGGGCCTTAGGTAAAGAACGTGTGCACTACATGGCGGTCCCTGCCGTTAATGTAAAAGCTGAAATGGATACCTTTTTGGCGTGGCTCAATGCAGATCAAGGGTTAGATCCTGTGATCAAATCGGCGCTTGCCAACTTTTGGTTCATTATCATACACCCGTTTGATGATGGGAACGGCCGAATAGCACGAGCAATTTCTGATTTGCTTTTAGCACGCGCAGATAACACCCCGGATCGATTCTATAGCATGTCGAGTCAAATTATGATCGAACGAAAACACTATTATGCGATGTTGCAAAAGGTCCAGCATAGCAAAGGAGATATTACGGAATGGATGCACTGGTTTTTGATGTGTTTGAAAAATGCCTTGTTGAGTTCGCAAGCATCGCTTGAAATGGTGTTAAAAAAGCACGAGTTTTGGAAAATACACGAGTATACCGAAATGAACGAGCGGCAACGGAAAATGTTGAACAAATTATTGGAGCATTTTGACGGCAAATTAACGTCTTCAAAATGGGCAAAAATCACCAAATGCTCAGCAGATACCGCACTCCGAGATATCAAAGATTTAATGGATAAAGGAATATTGCGTCAAGAACACGGAGGCGGCCGAAGCACCAACTACGAACGGGTGCCGTTCTGAATTCCTTATCGTATCACCGTAATGTGCCCAGAAACGACCTTGTTGTCGTTGGTGGTCAGCTTGTAAAAATACACGCCCGATTCAAGATCTTTGCCCTCCTGGTCCTTACCGCTGAACGGCGTACTGGTATTGTTCATTTCATACACTACATTGCCCCAACGGTTGAGGATAACAATATCAAACGAGGTACAATCCACAAATAAATTATTCAACACCAAAGCTTCGTTGATTTGGTCACCATTCGGTGTAACCACATTAGGTATCTCCAAATTGTCAAGAGTCACCGAAGGGAGAATAGTAAATGGAACATTGAACGTATAATCGCAATTGTTGCTACCTGCGATGAGAAGCGACGCGATAAAATTACCTGGATTTTCAAAGGTATGCACGAACGAAGTACTGTTGAAGCTTCCTACCCCTGGAATATTCCACAAAAGGCTGTCGTAGGTGTAGTTATCCAAGGTCATTGTCACGCTGAAGCTCCCTAGTTGACCACAAGAGGTCTCCACTACCGGGGAAAGCACAGGAACCGCCGTAATCAATACCGTTGCCGTGTCGCTCGTCGTGCAACCCCATGCGCTTGTAACGGTAAGTACCGCCGTATAGGTGCCCGTAGTATCGTAGACGTGGGTAACGTTGGGCGCATTGTCGTTTTGGCCGTCCCCAAAAGTTAGGGCGTATTGGCAGTTGGTGTTAGGCGGTGGGGTGGTATTCCAAGCCAATTGCGTAGTGAAGATCGCACTCTCGCCATCGCAAGGCGTACTTACGCTCAGCGGCGCAAGCGGATAGGGTTGGTACGTAATCGTGAAAGTATCCGTTGCGGTACAGCCATTGGCGGTGTTGATGGTCACCCAATAATTCAAGGAAGCATAGGCGCCGTTGGGTGCAGTGACATTGTTCAGGCTATCTCCTGTGCCTAAAACACCGTTTGCGTTGAACCATTGGAAGAATTGCAATGGGTCGTTGGGATCTGTTTGGTAACTCGGAGGAATGAAGTTGATTTGCGTGCCGCACACTTCCTGAGGTCCGTTAAATAGCACTGATGGCGGAGAATATACCGTAATGGTATCGTAACTCATGGGCGAAATACAAGTTCCCAAGTTCGAGTATAAAGTGACAGGGTAGGACCCCGGCGTTAAATTAGGAATACTGATGGAGTCATTCTGGAATTGGTTACCATTGTTGAAATCCCAATGGAACGTAAAGGCGCCGTTAAGTGGTGTTTGGGCCAATAGCGTATCTCCTGGGCAAAGCGGACTGTTCGTAAGTATAGTCGGCGCGGAAGGCGTAGTAATCACGGTGATGGTTACGGTATCGGGAATCAATTCACAAGCTCCTGGGTTGTAGCCGGAAATAATATAATTCCCGGAATTGGCAGTGGTCACGTTATTTATGGTAAGTACCGTCCCATTCGCGGTTAACCCTGAGGGTTCCGTCCAAGTGTAGGTCGCACCGGGCAAGGAGTCCGTTGTAAGCACCAAGGTATCGCCGGTACAGAGTAAATCATTGGCCGCATCAATTTCATACTTGAACGAGGAGAAATCGGAAAAATAGCCATAGCGGCATCCAGAGCTCGATCCGCCATGAATTACACCCAAGTGAAATTTTGAATTGGCGTTTTCTAAGCGGCTCGCCTGCAAGGCTCCAATGAAAGCGCTCCCATTGATTTGCGCATACTTCCAAGAATTGTTGGTCCCCGGGACGGATTGAAAAAGACCAGGACCTACATTCGCTGCGCTACCGTTCAGCAAAAAGGAGTTTTCGCCCCCTGCGGGAACCAAGATGTTCATGGCAAAAAACTCGTTGGTAGAACGTACAAAAGCCACTGTATTTGAACCTGTGCACACGATTGGCGGAACGATGGCTCCGCCCACCTCACAACCGAATCCAGTGGTGTGAAGTACATACACAGGCTTATCCGCTTGTATGTAAGCAGTGGCGTTCGACTGGGTATGCACATACATGTTGGTGGCATTTAATGTCGCTACATTGGCCCCATCAATAGACACTTGCGTGTTGTTCTGGGTGGCCACAACGTAGACCTTGTCAGGACCGTTCAAATAACCTTTTAAGGTAATGTATTCTTTTCCAGTGATATTCACCGGGATGGTTTGATCGCCCATGAGGTCGGCGCAGCCTCCATAGGGAGTGCCCTGCATCGTATCATCCTTAAGCGTTACAGCGATGGGCTTATCCGCAATTACCGTAGATCCCGAGAGGTGAAGGTTGCCAGCAGTTCCGTTTGCTTCCGCACTAAAGGTTTCTCCTTGGTTGAGCACGATGGTAAAAGGAACCCCAGCCGCATGACCAACAATAGCATTGGACGGTACAATGGTGATGCTCGTATTGTTTTGGGTGGCGACAATGTCAAAGGCCGAACGTGCATAATTGGCATTAGTGAGATAATTTTGCGCGGCAATAATGAAGTTTGTGCCCAATGCGTTTTTTCCTTTGAGGGTGAAAATATCCGGGTTGCAATTGCAGGAGGTGACCACTTCGTAATACGCCATGATGGCGGCAGTGGCATGAATTTTAAACCCGTAATTCAAGACGGAATTGGCCGGTTTATTTTCAATCATATCGATCCAAGGCGTTAAGTCCAAGGATTGGGCAGCATTCGCGCCCAGGTTGATGATTTGCGCAGGGAAGGCCGGGTTTGCCGGTTGTGTTATGGTAATGGTAGCCGGGGTTGCTAAGGTGGCGAAACGGAAAACGATCGGCCGATCTCCGTGGCTTTGGGCTACTTCCGGAGCGACAAACCAAAACAAGGTATCCAATTGCGCGTTGGCTTTGAATGCGAACAGGCAGAGTAAAAATAAAACCGTAATTTTTTTCATCATTCTATAATTATTTCATCCAAAAACAACCAACTTGGGTTACCCGCTCCGAGATGCCAAGCTGGGCAAGCACCCGGATTTTTTACCCGTACCTTGACGTATTTTATCTCCATAAAGTTGACTGCTTGTTCAAAATTAGTGATTTTTTTTCCCTCATTTTCAGCCGCCTCGGCAGTAATTGTGTTAAATTTTCGGTTTACTGCTTCCGTATACACTTTGCCATCTTTGGATACTTCGATGCGCACTTCAGCGGGGTCGAAAATCCACGAGTTCACATCGCGCAGGAAGGAAATTCCCAGTTTCTTGATGGGCATCGCCCGCTTGAATTGAACCTCAGCCACGATGTCCGTTCCTTGGAATCCCTGCCAATCTCCCGTGCGGAAATCGTTGCTCCCACGAATTTTATCCACCAAGGTATTAGGACCTGAAGCTGCATACGCCGGAGCATAGGCCGTTTTTAAGGTGAATTGCACGTTTTTATCTTTTTTAATAAATGCTGATTGTAGGGTCGGCGAAAAAACAACCTTGGATCCAACCACACGCTTAGTCCGAAGCTTTACCGTAACGGAATTTGTTATATAAAACGGTGAATGATAAGGAATCCAAACCGCTTCTTCACCCTGATGCGCCAAGGCGTATTCCACCGTTACGTCGAGTTGATCCAGCTTAACCGTCCCGAATTCAAGGCGCAAGGAATCTTCAAAATTCGTTTCTGAAGAAGATATGTAGGGAAGAGGGACGAAATCTTCCGGGATTTCCACCGTATATTGGTCAACTTGGGGTGTATTTATCGTTGGGGTAGTCCCCATCTCGAATTCCAAGGTTCCGCCTTCCATCAAGGCGCTATGCTGCAGACGATTAAGGGATTTACCGTTCAAAATCACCTTTTTCAGGTACACCCCCGTTCCAGATTTAAGCACAGTTAAAGTTTTTCCATTTTCCAATCGAACGGTCGCTTTGTCAAATAATGGGTGGCCGATTTCATAGGAAGGCGTTCCGGGTGCAATAGGATAAAAACCCAAGGCCGACAATACAAACCATGCGCTCATTTGTCCGCAATCTTCGTTGCCCGATAAGCCGTCCGGAGAATTATGGTACATGGAACGTTGAATGGAATCCACGAAAAATTGCGTTTTCCACGGGGTTGCTGAATAATTGTACATGTAGGCGACGTGATGGGAGGGTTCATTTCCATGGGCGTATTGCCCGATGAGCCCCGTAATATCGGCTTGATCCCTTCCAGACATCGGCCGTTTGCAGTAAAACAGGCTATCGAGCCATTGGCTCATGGCTTTTTTGCCGCCGATCAGGTTGGTAAGCAACTCCGGATGCTGCGGAGCATACAACGAATATTGCCAACTGTTGGCTTCGGTAAAATTGAAATTCACTTCGGTAGGATCGAAAGGGGATAGCCATTGAGCGCCACGTCTTGGACGCATGAATTTGGTTTTTGGGTCAAAATGATGGATAAAGCCATAGCTTCGTAGTCGATATTGATCCTCTATTTGTTGGTAGTTGTTGCGCGTATTCGACTCCAATTTCCATTGCTTTGCTACTGCACTCACGCAAAAAGCATCGTACGCATATTCCAGGGCTTTTGAAACAGACTCCGATTCATGATCCGAGGAGATCATTCCAAGGGAGTTGAATTGTTTTTTTCCGAATTCGTCCGTTTCGGCGGTGGCTACCATGGCTTTAAGCGCCAAATCGACATCGAAGCCTCGTATACCTTTCACAAAAGCATCTGCCAACACCGAGGCACTGTGATAGCCAATCATGCATTCCGTTTCGTTTCCAGCCAATTCCCAAACGGGTAGATCGCCCCCTTCTTCGAACTGCCGAAGAAAGGTAGTTAAATACCCCAGGGTGCGTTTTTGATCGATCAAACAAAATAAGGGGTGGGTGGCTCGGTAGGTATCCCAAAGCGAAAAGACCGTATACTGGGGTATTTTTTGGGTAATGGTGTGAATCTTCAGGTCACGACCTCGGTACCTTCCATCCACATCCGAAAAAACATTCGGCGCAATCATCGTATGGTAAAGTGCAGTGTAAAAAATGACCTTTTGTGCAGTATTGTTCGACTCAACCTGGATTTTGGAAAGTTCGTTTTGCCAGTAGTTGCTCGCATTTTGCGCGATTTTATCAAAACTCAATTGGTCTGTTTCATGGCTTAAGTTTAAGGCAGCTCCCGCAGTATCAACGGCTGAAATCCCCACACGCACCTCCAGTTCCTTGATTTGGTTCCCAAAGGACAAGACCATGCGGTGTTGACCGTTCGCCGTAATTAACTCGCTTTTTTCGAAGGGTACGGAACACGTCAAATAGAAAAAGAAGGATTGTTGCTTGGCCCAAGATTGGGAGGTTCTATATCCCGCCACCACTTGATTTGAAACGTTTTGGAAACCTGCATCCAATACCTTGTCGCGGTAGTCGAGGTCTAATACAAGGTAACGCTGACCGGGGTTCTGGAAGGTATAGCGGTGGATGCCTGTTCTTGGGCTAGCGGTGAGGTCCACATCAATATTTCCATCGAGTAATTTTACATGATAATTTCCCGGACTCGCTTTTTCATCGGCATGCTTAAAGCGGGATCCGTAATTCGCCCCCGGTTGGTAGGACGGGATTTTGGGATAAGTTCCGCAAACAGGGGTAATGAGTAAATCGGCGAAATCCGGAACACCGGTGCCGCTTAAATGGGTATGACTAAAACCGTGAATAATACTATCTGTATAATGGTACCCGCCGCATCCGTCCCAACCTTCTTTCCGGGTATCCGGACTTAGCTGCACCATCCCGAAAGGAACTGTTGCCCCAGGAAAGGTGTGGCCATGACCT
>RFQF01000103.1 GCA_009925805.1 Flavobacteriia bacterium
AATACTTGACACCAATGAAATCAGATATTGCCGACTTAAAAAACATTGGAGGTCCCGATGCGGGAATGATTACCGCTGGAAAATTCTTGGAAACGTTTGTAAAGGCTCCTTACATTCACTTAGATGTTGCCGGCCCAACATGGCTTGAACAGGCAAGTGGCTATCTGCCCAAAGGAGGAACAGGATTTGGTGTGCGCGTTTTATTGGAATTCATTACCAACTATCAACAATGGACCAAGAAAGAAAATTAAGAATTGGTATCACCTGCGGCGATCCTGCGGGTATCGGGCCTGAAACCATTTATAAACTTTGCCTTGATTCAAGATTATTGAACGAATGTTCACTGATTTTTTATTGTCCTTTAGAGGCCTTGAAATCCCTACAAAAAACTTTTCAATGGGAGGAGGTGTTCTTCCATATTATCCAAAATGAAAGCCAAGCACAAGCAGGTAAACCTAATTTGATTTGCCCAAAAGAACGGGTAACAGTTAGTCTCGGAAATCCCACAAAAGAAACTGCAGCCGTAGCGTTTTGGGCCCTAGAGGCTACGCAGGAGGCGCTTAAGGCAGGCCGTCTGGACGCCGTGGTTACGGCTCCCCTTTCCAAGGCGCAAATTATGATGGTCAGCCCGGAATTTGTAGGACATACCGAATATTATCAAAACCATTTTAAAGAGGAAGGAGCCCTAATGATGCTCTGCTCTGAAAAATTGAAGGTGGCTTTGGTAACCAACCATATTGCTTTGGCGGGCCTAAGTGATTTGTTATCCAAGGAATTGGTGCTTAACGCCCTCAAAAACCTCGAAAACGCCTTAAAAAAAGATTTTAACATAATTAAACCCACCATTGCGGTGTTAGGCCTAAATCCACACGCCGGGGAATCAGGAAACATCGGCAAAGAAGAGCTTGAAATCATTTCCCCTGCTATTAGTGCCGCCAAAAGTGGAGGAATGTTGGCCTTCGGACCCTATTCCGCGGACGGTTTCTTTGGTTCCGGGCAGTGCTTTAAATTCGATGCCATTTTATCCATGTATCACGACCAAGGTCTTACGGGATTCAAAGCAATTGCTCAAGATGAAGGCGTTAACTTTACTGCGGGATTATCCATCGTTCGAACCTCTCCCGGGCACGGAACAGCCTTCGACCTTGCAACTAAAGGACAAGCTAATGAAGCCGGATTGCGAAACGCCCTCTACGTTGCCATGGACGTTGTTAAAAACAGGCAAGAACATTTCAGTCGAACTAAAAACCCGCTCGCTTTTTCGGTGGGAACTAAAGAAAGCGCCTAATAATCCGCCTTTTGACAACTTTGGGGTTACAATAATTTATAGTAACTTTGCAGGCATTTTTTGAAAAATGAACTGGAAGAAAGAGTTTTTATGGCCGTTTTCGGGACTAAAAATCGGGTTTCATCACCTGGAATTACCCCTTGCAAAAGAGTTTTTCGAAGAATTGAAGCATTTTGAAGTGCTTGCCGGCGAAGGCGCCGCTGTTGCCACGCTTGAGAAAAAAGAAACGATGCTGTTGTTGCAACTGTCTATTCGTTCAAAGGTGCTTGTTGCATGTGATCGATGCAACGAGGAATTAACCATACCCGTGGAAGGAAACATGGAATTGGTGTATAAATTCGGCAACGAAGAATCTCATGATGAGTCCTTGATTGTATTACCGCAGGACACTTACCAAATCGACCTCTTCCAGCCAATTTATGAGCTCATGGTTATTTCTTTCCCAAGCCGCTTTGTGCATAATGAAGAAGAATGCAACCCAGAAATCATTAAGTTACTAAACCAAGGGGAAGCCGATGACCACGATCCCCGTTGGGACATTTTAAAGGAAAATCACTAAATTTATATCAATTATCTAGCAATGGCACATCCTAAACGACGCGTATCCACTACCCGAAGAGACAAAAGAAGAACCCACAAAGTGGCTGTAGCTGCGAATGTAGCAACTTGCCCAACAACGGGACAACCGCATTTATTCCACCATGCCCATTGGCACGAAGGAAAACTTTACTATAAAGGCCGAGTGGTTGCTGAAAAAGAGCAATCCGAGGTGGAATAATCTTACATGAGAATCGGATTAGATGTTTCCGGTGGAGATTTTGCTCCAAAAGTAAACTTGCAGGCGGCCCTTCAGGTAAAGGAGACTTTAGGGGATAAAATTCAGCTCGTTCTTTTTGGAGATAAAGATGAAATTTATCAAGAGCTTGTCGCCTTAAGAGCCGATGTAAACCAATATATTACGGTGCATTGTCCAGAAAAAATAGGTATGGACGAGCATCCAATGCAAGTCCTTAAACAAAAGCCGAAATCAAGCATTTCCCTTGGATTAACCCATATTAAAGAAGACAAGCTTGACGCCTTCTCAAGTACCGGAAATACCGGCGCAATGATGGTGGGGGCACTTCAGAAATTGAACACCATTCCAGGAATAATACGCCCATGTATTTCCGCCGTAATCCCATGCATTAATGGTAAAAAAAGTGTTTTGTTAGATGTGGGTGCCAATGCGGATTGCCGGGTTGATGTTCTTTGTCAGTTTGCTGAATTGGGGTCAATTTATGCATCGTCGGTATTGGGAATTGAAAATCCTCGCGTGGGTTTAGTCAATATTGGAAAAGAAGAATCTAAAGGAAACCTAACCACCCAAGCCACGTTCAAAGTCCTCAGCGAATTAGAAACCATCAATTTTGTAGGGAATATCGAAGGTCGGGACTTATTTACCAATGAAGCAGATGTTTTGGTGTGTGATGGGTTTACTGGAAACATCATTCTAAAACAATCCGAAGGCTTTTATTCCTTGCTTCGCCAACGCGGCATAAAAGACGATTATTTCGAGCTGTTCAACTATGAGAATTACGGAGGCACGCCAATCCTTGGGGTACGAGGAAATGTGTTTATTGGTCATGGTTCTTCCAATGCCAATGCGGTAGCATCCATGTTAACCCATGCCTTCGAAGCCGCGCTACACGGATTGTCCGCGCGAATCACCAAAGCTATTAAAGAATGAAAAAATTACATGCCGCTATAACAGGAGTGGAAGGCTATGTGCCGGAACACGTCCTTACCAATGAGGATTTATCGAAAATAGTGGATACCTCCGACGAATGGATTACAACACGAACCGGGATTAAAGAACGAAGAATCATGCGGGAAGGGGCTTCTTCCGATATGGCTTTGCATGCGGTTAAAGGATTATTGGAAAAAACGAATACCAACCCCTTAGATATTGAATTGGTCATTTTAGCTACGGTAACCCCGGATTACCCTTTTCCGAGTACGGCCAATGTGCTTTGCGACAAAGCGGGCATGACGAACGCTTGGGGTTATGACCTAATTGCGGCTTGTTCTGGATTTATTTACGGAATTTCCACAGGAGCTCAATTTATCGAAACCGGCCGTTATAAAAAAGTCATCGTAGTGGGCGTGGACAAAATGACCTCGATTTTGGATTATCAAGATCGAACGACCTGTGTAATCTTTGGTGATGGAGGGGGTGCAGTATTGTTGGAACCCAATGAGGAAGGGCTCGGCATTCAAGATTTTATTTTACGAAGTGATGGCGCTGGAAGAGCTTATTTGGTTCAGCCCGGTGGAGGATCCTTAAATCCGGCAAGTATAGAAACGGTAGAAAATCGTATGCATTATGTTAAACAAGAAGGCAAGCAAGTGTTTAAGTTTGCGGTAACCAACATGGCCGAAGTTTCCGCCGAAATAATGGAAAAAAACAAGTTAACCAGCGATGATGTAGCTTGGTTGGTACCCCACCAAGCGAACTTAAGAATAATCGACGCTACAGCCGATCGAATGGGGATTACGAAGGATAAAGTAATGATTAATATCCAAAAGTACGGAAATACCACCGCTGGCACCTTGCCCCTGTGCTTGTGGGACTATGAGGCACAACTGAAAAAAGGTGACAACATTATTTTAAGCGCTTTTGGAGGAGGATTTACGTGGGGAGCTGTATATTTGAAATGGGCATATAATTCTTAAATTTGAACCATGAATAACGAAGAAATCAAAGAACTAATCAAATTAGTATCGAAACTAGGACTTGGGAAAGTTGAAATTGAAAAAGAGGGATTTAAAATTAACATCGAAGGCCCCGAAGGCATTACGCCGATGGTATACTCCCAACCGATGCCGGCGATTGCAGCACCCGCCCCAATGGCTGTTTCTATGCCTGAATCCTTGGAAAGCACCGAAACCAAACCCAGCACCCCAAATATTACCCCAACCTCGAACACCATAACGATAAAATCGTCCATGATTGGAACGTTTTACCGTTCTTCGAGTCCTGATAAACCCGCCTTTGTGGAAGTCGGAACAGAAATTAAAAAAGGAGACAAAATTTGCATCATTGAAGCGATGAAACTCTTCAATGAAATTGAGTCAGAGGTAAGTGGTAGAATCGTTAAAGTTTTAGTGGATAACGCTACGCCGGTAGAGTTCGACCAACCCCTTTTTCTGGTGGAACCCGCATAATAACAACCTATGTTTAAAAAAATATTGATTGCTAACCGAGGCGAAATCGCCATGCGCGTAATTCGCACCTGTAAAGAAATGGGCATTAAAACCGTTGCCGTTTACTCCACCGCCGACAAAGATTCCTTGCCCGTAAGATTCGCGGATGAAGCGGTGTGCATCGGCCCTGCGGTGAGCTCCAAATCCTACCTTTCGATTTCCAACATCATCGCGGCTGCTGAAATTACCAACTCGGACGCTATACACCCCGGGTATGGCTTTTTGTCAGAAAATGAAAAGTTCTCGCGGGTTTGTCAAGAATACGGCATCAAATTTATTGGTGCTTTACCCGAACAAATTGCGGCCATGGGCGATAAAGCTACGGCCAAGGCTACAATGATTAACGCTGGAGTTCCTTGCATTCCCGGTTCAGACGGGCTTTTAAAGGATATGGAGGATGCCAAAATAAATGCAGAAAAGATTAAATATCCCGTGATTCTCAAGGCTACCGCCGGAGGAGGAGGAAAAGGGATGCGCATTGTGTGGAAAGAAGAAGACCTTCAAGCCGCTTGGGATTCGGCAAGGCAAGAAGCCGCTGCAGCTTTTGGAAACGATGGCGTGTACATGGAAAAATTCATCGAAGAACCCCGTCATATTGAAATTCAAATTGCAGGCGACCAATATGGAAATGCCTGTCATTTATCGGAACGCGACTGCTCCATCCAACGACGTCATCAAAAATTGGTGGAAGAAACCCCCTCCCCCTTTATGACCCCTGCCTTGCGTGAAAAAATGGGGGAAGCAGCCATCAAAGCCGCCAAGGCGGTACGCTATGAAGGCGTGGGAACAGTAGAGTTTTTGGTGGATAAGAACCGCGATTTCTATTTCATGGAAATGAATACCCGTATTCAGGTGGAACACACCATCACGGAGGAAGTTATTAACTTTGATTTGGTTAAAGAACAAATCAAATTGGCCGCTGGAGAAAAAATTTCCGGGAAAAATTATACGCCGATTTTGCATGCGATTCAATGCCGAATTAATGCGGAAGACCCGTTCAACGATTTTCGCCCATCGCCCGGAAAAATTACCGAATACCACTCGCCAGGAGGACATGGGGTACGCATCGATACACATGTGTATTCAGGGTATACCATACCTCCGAATTACGACTCCATGATTTCCAAGCTTATCGTTGTGGCCCAAACCCGAGAAGAAGCGATTTTGAAAATGCGTAGGGCCTTAGAGGAATATATTGTTGAAGGAATAAAAACTACCATTCCATTCCACCAACAATTAATGCTCCATCCTAAATTCATGGAAGGGGATTTTACCACCAAATTCATGGAATCGTTTTCGATTAAAGGAGGAAATTAAGCCTACGTAAAATTACCGTTCGGGGGTAAGTAATTTCACATAAATTTAATGGCAACGGGTTCCCAAAAATTTCGTCAAGACGCCGTAAAAAGTTAATTTTAACGAAATTTTTGTTATGCGACCTACTCTACGATTCTTCTTCTTCGCAATTGCTCTGGTTTCTTCCGTAATGGTTCAGGCACAAGCTTATTGTAACAATCCTCTAGGGAGTATCGCTCCCAATTTATCGTGGCAATATGCAACCCACTCTGCTTTGGGATATTACACGTTTAATGCCACGGCAGGCTGTACTTACCAATTCACCTATTGCAACAGCATTGCCCCTTCTGCATCCTATTCTGGGGACCCATATATAACCGTGTCAACGGGCCCAGTAAGTGGCGCTCAAGCGACCAACGATGATTATTGTGGTCTTGGTTCGTATTTAACTTGGACAGCCCCGTCTTCAGGACTGTATTACTTCAATGTGGGAAATTGTTGTTCTCCACAATGCGGGAATATTGGGTCAAGAACTTTTGGATATCGTTCAACGAATTGTGCTGGAAGCACTCAACCTCCCACCAGCATTACTGCAAGTCCTGCCTCCCTTTGTGCTGGGCAAAGCACTACGCTAACAGCCAATGGAACGGTGGGAACACAAAACTGGTATACCGGTTCTTGCGGGGGAACATTTATTGGTACCGGGGCCACCATTACGGTAACTCCAGCGACGACAACAACTTACTACGTTAATAACAATAGTAACGGTCAGGCGAGCCCAACTTGTGCTTCCATTACCGTTACGGTTAATCCTTCTCCACCGGCACCTACAGCTTCCAACATAGCGCTTTGTGGTCCAGGTTCCGCAACCTTGACTGCATCCGGGGGGAACAGTTATGTATGGTACGCTAATTCGAACGGAACAGGACAATTAGGCACGGGATCAACTTATACCACTCCCGTTTTGCAAAACACGACAACTTATTATGTAGGAATTGGCTCGCCAGGCGGGCCCGGTTCATCGGGCTCACAAAGTTTTTCATACACGGGAGGGGTTCAAACGTTTACAGCACCAGCCACAGGGAACTATAATATAGTATTGCGCGGAGGAAGAGGAGGTAACGGTCTAAATACGCAAGGCGGATTTGGAGGGGAAGCCACAGGAGGATTAGCGTTAACGGCTGGTCAAACAATTTCAGTTTATATTGGAGGTCAAGGTGGAAATGCCGGCGGTCCTGTTGGTTGGAATGGC
>RFQF01000104.1 GCA_009925805.1 Flavobacteriia bacterium
GTGGCATTGGTAACTTGTGAACATCCGTTGATATCACTCACGGTGACTGTGTAAACCCCAGCGGATAGATTGACCGCATTTTGGCTATTCGTACCATTGGACCATGCAAAAGTGTAAGGAAAAGTGCCTCCCGTGGCAGTAAGATGGATGCTACCATTCGAGCCACCATAACACGTAACGCTTGTTGCACTGGTAGCGAGCACGATCGGTGTAGGTTGGGTGAGATTTACGCTAGCTGAGGTTTGGCAACCATGCGCGTCGGTAACGACTACTGAATAGGATCCTATGGAAAGACCTGTTGCGTTAGCAGTTGTTTGCCCATTCGACCATAAATAGGTGTACGGTGCTGTGCCGCCGCTGGGAGTAACCGAAGCGGTTCCATCGGAAGCGTTAAAACAGCTGATTTGCTGACCGTTGTAATTGGAGGTAACTGCGGCGCTTGCCACCAAGAGCGTGGGTTGGGTAATTTGATACGAAGCCGTATTTTGACAGCCGTAACCATCGCTAACCGTAACCGTGTACAATCCAGGACCTAAATTATTGAGGCCTGCAGTGGTTGCACCAGTGTTCCAAAGATAATTGTAAATCGGTGTGCTGCTGGCCTGTACCGTGATCGCCCCATTCGCCGCATTGAAACACGTAATATTATTAAGATTCAATAAACTAATGGTCGGATTTGGATGCACAACAACCGTATCGAGCAAATTGAAAAAGGAGCAAGTGCTCCCGGTAAATGTAATGTTGAGCTGGTATACGCCGGCATTACTCGCCGTAACTGGATAAATTGTTGGGGATTGCGTGGTCGACGAAAAGCCATTTGGTCCGGCCCAAAAATAATTTGCGGTAGCACTGTAGGGAATAATGAAATACAAGGAGTCCCCCAAGCATAGCGGATTGTTGTGCGCTACCGTGGGTGGTTGACAATTCGAATGGATCGTGAGTTGGTTGGTAATGTTGGTGGGACAACCGTTGGCGTTGTAAATATCGGAGAGGCCATTGTTCGTAAACGGGTTATTGGAAATATTTCCGGTTCCGAAGATGTACGCCTTATTGGTAATGGTGCTATCACAAGCGAGGAGCAAGCAATCGTTCAATACCTGAACGCGAAAACGAACCACTGCTGAGTCTGAACCATTGGGAGAATTGTTCATACTTCCTCCGATTAATGCATTGGCCCCACTTTTTACCCGGGCTTTTATGTAATGTCCCGCGGCCACATATTCCGCTTGGTCATCTCCTATGGCATCTGTTTTTGGTCCGAGAAAGGGGGCATTTACGTAGGTAATAGATCCCGGGACATAAACGGTGCGCGGGTCAAGGGTATCCGTGATATAGGTGTTGTTGGATACATCGCTTCCAATATTTTTACCAACGATGGTGTACTCCAGAATGTCGCCTGGCACCACTTGCCCACCGTTTAAGTCTTGTACATAAACGGTTGCTCGCAAATCAGGTTCGTAAATATCGATGGCAGAGGTAATCACCCGAGGTAGGACAAACTCATTGCTGGTTGAAACCAAAATGTTGGCTGAATTGGCATTATTACCAATATAATTGAGGGCTGTATTGTTGGGATTAAAGGTGCTTGCATCGTAGCCCAGGGTGTTGTTCAAATTGGGATTTCGGTAAGGGGTTAATACCCCATTGTTGGAAATCGTACTGTTAAAAAAATTATTAGCATTGTGCAATCCATCGGAAACGGTAACACCGTTGAATTGAAGTTGATCTCCGGTATAGGGTCGGTCACCGTCCATGCTAATTACCCCTAATTCAAAAGTAACTGGGCCCGAAGGTGGCGTGGTGAACCCAGTAATGGGTATGTTCAATGAATTTCCCGGGGCTACGTTCGCAAAACCTTCAAATACCGTCAAATTCCGCATCGATTGAAGTGCGTTTCGATAAACCACAATCACCGTCCATCCACCCCAAAAATTACTCCCTCCCTGGGTAACCAAATTCGCGACAGTAAATCGGGCATTGATGGAATTGGCAGGAATCAAACTGGTAATGTCTTTAAAACAATAATAGCTGGGATGGGTCCAAGATTGTCCGCCAATGGTAGGTACATCTAAGGTTTGATCTGCGGTCAACCCTACATAGGATCCGTTGTTGAGTTTGAACCGGACTTGACTCCGGTTGTTGTAATTCGCAGTATTTCCAGCAATTCGCGCACTCCAATAAAGCCCTACCCACAAAATTTCCGAACAATTGGGTAAGGCAATGCTATCACTGCTCGACATAAACGTTGTGGGATCATTGTCAATGTCTACGTAGGTCATTTGGAAGTCGCCGTTAGAATACGTCCCGTTGGGAGGAAGTTCGTTTTTAGCGGTTGTGCAAGTTCCGGATGATGGGCAAATGAGCGAAACGTTGGAGGCGTAGCGAATTCCTCCTTTGGTATTGGTTTGGTAGCGGACGCTAAAAGGGGCAACGATTTGGCCAAAAGCCTGAAGGCCCAGTAACCCCAAAAAGCAAAAAAGAATTAAACTACGTATCAAATCTTACGAAATTTAGTTAAAAAATCGTTAACAAAGCCAATACGCACGAAAATCAATTCGGTTCGCTTTTTCATTAGAATTGGCTAACGGAGTTTTACAAGAATAGAAACCGGTAAATGGTCCGAGTATCCTGCCAAATATTTCGTTCCTGCATACGTTCTTTTGGGCTGAAGTACGCCTTTGTATTCTTCCATAAGAAATGGAAAATTGTTGATTTTCCCCGATCCTTTGATTGCCCCGTTATCGTAGGAAAGAAAAGAGGGCGAAACGAAGATATGGTCCAGAACTCCCCATTCGTTATTGTAAAAATGGGTGCCTTTTGTCGCGCCGCTTTCCGCAGTAATCATAGGAGTTAGACGTTCCGCAATCTTTTTTGGAGCAGTGTTGTCCGGATAATCGTTTAAATCGCCCAAGAAAAGGATGCGACCTTTCCCCTGATTTTGAACGGAATCAATGAATTTGCAGGCTACTTCTGCCGCTGCTACCCGTTTTGCGTCGCTTTCATCTGTTCCGCCTCGACGGCTGGGCCAATGGTTGACCATCACATAAAAAACATCCTTTTTCGCTTTGAACTGAGCCCAAAGGATATCGCGCGTTGTGGCTTTCGTTTCGCCCGGGAGAATAAATCGTATTCGGTTGGAAGCCAACAAAGTGAGTTTCGCACTGTCGTAAATCATAGCTACATCGATTCCCCGTGCATCAGGACTTTCAAAGTGCACCAAGCCATAGTTTTTAAACGCTTTTTGGTGGGAAATAATGGAACGCACCACAAAGGCATTTTCCACCTCTGAGAAACCGCAGACCACCGGTTTTCCTAAGGCTAACAACACTTCACGAATGTGCGCCAACTTCTCTTCATATTTCGCGGTGTTCCATTCGTTTTTGGCTTGGGGTAGAAATTCCGCATCGTCGTTCGGGCCATCAAGGGTGTCGAACAAATTTTCAACATTGTAGAAAGCAACGGTACGTGTTTTTTGACCATGAACAATGCTGTTGAATATGAATGCTGTTAACAAGTAAATTATGGGTTTCATAGTGATTATATTATAGTTTTAAATTATTCAAATATCAATGTCAAAAGTCCGATGGATTAATACGCCCCATAATACCGCTTGAAGAACCATTCCAAGAAAAAGCATAAAGCAATCATTAAGAGAAAAAACCAGGAATCCACCAAATCCCAAAATCGGGTGGTGATGCGTTCAATGGAAGTAATGTCGGTTCTTTTTTCGATTACATTCAACAAGCGATCATTTTCTGAAAACGGATAGTATTCTCCTCCTGACTGTTGTGATAATAAACGGAGTATTCCATGATTTGCTGCATTGATACTTTTTTCCAAGGAAACATCTTCAATCAAGAAATCCCCTTCTTTGCGGTAGGGTTTATTTTGATATTGGGTAGTGGCTATCCAATGGTATTTTCCTGGAGGGAGAGATCCAATATCCAATCGGTATCCATCGTTGATTGTTGCAAATTGAAATGCGTACTTTTTCCCTTGGGCGTCTCGTAAGGATAGACTAATTTTTGGGGTAGTGATTGGGTCTAAGCTGGCATTGTAGAAATGGGCGTTTGCACCAATTCGGTCGTTTTTAGCAAATCGCTTATCCAATTGGACGGTCAATCCCATTCCTTCTCGTTTCACCATTAAATACGCATAGGCTCTGAGGAAAATTTCATTGAATTGTTCGTGATTTTTACTTTTCATATAATCGGATAGCCGCCACCTCCAAACCCCTTCACCGTATATTAATCCATGGACCAGTGCTGCTCGTTTATTAAAGTAAAACAGCGGTTCGGATTTGCGGGTATTTTCAATTTTTTGAAGAATATACACTTCATAATTTCCCTTTGGAGCCATCTTTCCAAATTTACATACGAGGGGTGGAAAAAATTCCAACGCCGTTTTTGCCTTTTCACTCAAATCAAAGGTTGAAAACCCCGGATTCATGGTGCCTTGTATTTCATCCGTCTGACCTCGTGCATTATTCAAGTTGAATAAATCAAGGCCCTCCAAGGTCGCGTTCGAGAAATTCCCCGGAATAATAAAAAGAACGGCGATTTTGTTGCGTTTGAGGAAATTGAGCGCTTCTTGGTCGTTGGGAAGGTTTGGGCTGTGCCAAACCACGAGGTCGGGTTTCAGGTTTTTGGTCACCAGTTCTTGTGGAGTAACGAAACTGGTTTGATAGTTTTTATTGGTTTCTGCCACGGATCGAAGCGCCGCCAAATCCGGATGCGGGGAAGATCCCATAAAACAAACGGAGTTCCGTGAATCAATCACCTCAATGTAACAGGTTTTGGTATTATTTGCTTTAGAAAATTCACCGTTCAGGTATTCCACCGAGACGGTATACGCTTGAAAGCCCGATTTTTGAGCTGTTACTTGAAATTGCACTCGGTTAAAGGCATTTTCTTCGTTTTTATAGGTGATGGTTTTCGAATCGATAAGCGTTCCATTCTGGCTTAGACGCACCACGGCTTGCGTGTTTTTTATTTTGAATGCCTCCACATCGACTTCTATTGGAAAAACATCGTTCAAAAATACCACGTCGTTGTAAAAAAGGTTGGCAACTATTTGATCCTTTTTGGGCGTTGTGTCACCAATTCCCAAGGTGAATATAGGGGTGAGACTGAGTTGCTCCGCAGCATAGGAGGGATTGTCGCCCACATTGTAGTTTCCATCGCTCGCAAATACCACGGCACCCACGTTTCGATTCAAAAACTGTTCAGATAACTGCTTGAAGGCTAATTCGTGATTGGATTCTTCTTCATTTAATAAATACCTGTTTGATTCCCGAATATTGGTTCCGATGGTGTAAAAATATAGGTCGTATCGATCCGCAAAACGGTCTTGAATTTTCTCTGAAAAATCAGCGATTTTCTTTGCAAGTTGGTTGCTGTCTTTAAAACGTTTAAGAGATTCGGAGTTATCGATGAGCGTTATCAACGCAGGACGTTCAACCTCCGATTGATTAAACAACAAGGTTATTTTCAGCAAGAGCAACATGATCAGAAAGAGACCGAATCCTCGCAGGAAAGGCAAACCTCGTTGTAAAGCCTTGGATTGGGACTTGAGCCAGGCGTTGCCTCGATAAAAATACCAAGCAATTCCGAAGGCAAGTGGCAGCAATAAGAGAATCCAGAATAGGGAATTATTCGCTTGCAATGCCATACTGCGAAAGTAAGGAATTTCGCCCACATTTTGGCGGTTCCAAACGTAAGATGAAAAGAAATATATACCTTCGTGAAAAATTACTCCCATGACAAAAGCAGTATATATTTGTTCCGCCGTAAGAACCCCCATAGGGTCCTTTCTAGGAGCTTTTTCGGCTGTCCCAGCCACAGAATTAGGTTCCATCGCTATCCGTGCGGCACTGGATCGCGCGAAACTTTCTGCGGATTTGGTGGACGAGGTTTTTATGGGAAATGTGCTTCAAGCAGGGGTGGGTCAGGCCCCGGCCCGTCAAGCCGCGTTAGGAGCAGGTCTCGGCAATAAGGTTCCTTGTACTACCGTCAATAAAGTATGTGCTTCAGGAATGAAGGCCATCATGCTGGGTGCACAGACCATTCTTGCCGGTGATAATCATGTTGTGGTCGTGGGTGGGATGGAGAATATGTCGCAGACGCCGCATTATCTTAACGGACGAAACGCCACGAAATTTGGGAATATTTCCATGTTGGATGGAATCACCAAAGACGGATTACTGGATGTTTATTCGCAAGTACCCATGGGAAATTGCGCAGAGCTTTGCGCCAAAGAACACAACATTACGCGGGAAGAACAAGACGCTTTCGCGATTGAGTCGTACCGACGTGCCGCCGCCGCATGGGAAAGCGGTAAATTCGATGCGGAAATTGTAGCGGTTCCTGTACCTCAACGTAAGGGAGATCCGATACTAATTACTAAAGATGAAGAATTTACCAATGTTTTTCTGGATAAAATCCCAACGTTAAAGCCCGCTTTTGATAAAGAGGGAACGATAACGGCTGCCAATGCTTCCACCTTGAACGATGGTGCCTCGGCGTTGGTATTGGCCTCGGAGGAGGCAGTGGAACGACACGGTTTAACACCCATTGCAAAAATCCTTTCCTATGCAGATGCAGCGCAAGCACCGGAATGGTTTACCACAGCTCCTTCCTTGGCGGTTCCCAAGGCCTTGGAAAAAGCAGGAATTGCTGCCTCAGAAGTGGATTTTTGGGAATTGAATCAAGCTTTTTCGGTGGTTGGAATTGCCAATGCTCGCTTGTTAGGTCTTGATCCGAATAAAGTAGATGTTCATGGAGGTGCTGTGGCTTTAGGTCACCCTCTGGGTAATTCCGGTTCACGCATTGTGGTAACCTTGCTTCATGTGTTAAAGCAACATCAAGGAACCCGGGGAGTGGCAGGCATTTGCAATGGGGGAGGAGGAGCTTCCGCCATGGTCATAGAAACGGTTTAGCGATCTTTATTTTTTTGCTGGATGATAAGGTCGGATCAACCGGCCTTTTTTGTTACCAACTTCCACTGGCGCCTCCGCCTCCAAAACTACCACCGCCAAAGCCACCAAATCC
>RFQF01000105.1 GCA_009925805.1 Flavobacteriia bacterium
TCTCCATCGAAGGTGAGTTCAAAATCAAACTCTTTACCTTCAAATTCAGAAAAAATATCCCGCGGTTTTTTGTTAAAAATATTAGCAAGTGTGTTCAACCTTCCCCTGTGAGCCATACCCATTACAAAATAGGTAATCCCCAATTCCGCACCTTTAAACACCAAGGCATCTAAGGCAGGAATCAAGGCTTCTCCTCCTTCAATCGAAAAGCGTTTTTGTCCGACAAATTTCTTCGCAAGGAACGCTTCGAACGTGGACGCTTCGCAAAGCTTTTTATAGATGGTTTTTTTACGAGCTTCATCCAGTAACGGCCGATTGGTTAATTCCACGTGTTTCCGAATCCAAGCTATTCTTAGGGGATCGCGCATGTACACATGTTCTATCCCGATGGATTGGCAATACGTGGCGTGCAAATGATCGATGATAGCTTGTAAAGGAGCTGGGCCAATTCCAATTTCCGAACCTGCTTGAAATGTTTTAGTTAGGTCGGCATGTTCAAGACCAAAATGCTCAATGTCTAAATTTGGGGTGTATTGCCGACGTTCGCGTACCGGGTTTGTTTTGGTGAAAAGATGACCACGTTGGCGGTATGCATTGATCAAGTTAATGACGCAAAACTCTTTTTTAAATTCTTCGGGAAGCTCGGCAGAGGCTGCATAGTTTGTTTGAGCAAATTCGAAACCTTCAAAGAATTTTTTCCAACTTACATCGACCGATTCCGGATTTTTTTTAAAGGCCAGGTAAAGGTTCTCAATCGCCGAAGGTTCTGCATTTGCGATGTATGAAATTTTCTCCATGATGAATATACGGTTTATCGGGGTAGCAAAAATACCAATTTCGCCTTAATCCCCCTATTTTTGACTTGGATTTCTTTGAAACTGCAAGGCAATCATTCCCAAGGAAATAATCATCAGTGCGCCGCCCAAGGGGGTAATTGGCCCCAAGAAAGGGATGGAAACTTGCGCTATTTTAGTAAAAACGATGCCGTAAATAGACCCTGAAAACAAGCCCATTCCCAAGATAAATAGCCTTAACCACCGTATAAAGCGGAGCTCCAAGGATTCTGGACGAAAAGCCATGATAAGTAAGATAAAAGCAGCATAAAATTGGTAACGAACGGCTGTTTCAAAGGATTGCTGACCCGAGGCATCCGCTATCTTCTTTAGGGCATGTGCCCCAAAGGCCCCAAGGCCTATGCTCAAGGCTAAAAGAACAAAGGAAAAAACGACCAACTTTCTATTCATAAGTTTGTTTTCATCAAAAGTATATATCTTCGTTCAATGCGGGTAAAATTCTCCAACGTTTGTTCCTTATTGATGACGGTTGTTTTAGTGTATGCTTGTAATAACTCCCCGGATAACAAGGAAGAAAAGTCGGAAGATTTATACCAATTTAAGCAGGTAGCGTTGAGCGCATACGATCTTCCAGCAACCATTTTTATTCCTGACGAGACAACCGGAATCGGCGCTTCGTTCAAGACCACAGTATACCATGAAGAAGATTTTAATTGGAAAATCTCGGCAGGACCCAATTTTGAACTCTTTATCGAGGATTGGGGCGAAAATTCGAAACGATTTGAAGAAATGAAAACGCAAATTTCCAAAAAAGAAGTATTCAAGACTACGATCATTGAACAACGTAAAAACTATATGCTTTACAAGCGAGAGTTAGTGAATCCCATGGAAGTTGAAGAATTCAAGCATGTATCGTATCACGTATATGCGCTCATTCCCATTGAGGGCGTTTATTATGAAATAAAAAACAGGTCACAAGGGGATTTATTACCCACGGCCAAATTAATGATCACTTCCATAAAATCGTTTAAAGCGTGTCCGAAACAATAACCCGAGAACAGATATTAAACTCCCTTTCCGCTATTCAAGATCCTGAAACGAAACAGGACATTGTTAGTGCGAATCTGGTGGCAGAGATCCTCTTGGAAGAAGGCATTGCGCGCTTGCAAATTAACAGCCTAAATCCAGCCCTCCACGCCCGTAAACGCATGGAAGAAGCGGTTAAATTTCGGTTGGAAAAGGACTTTGGTAAGGATCTTCAAATTGAATGCAATGTAATTTCCGTGAGTGGGGCCGAACGTAAGGCACGAAGAAACGTGCTTCCAGAAGTAACCCATGTGGTAGCGATTGCCTCAGGAAAAGGAGGCGTTGGAAAATCGACACTTACAGCCAATTTGGCGGTGGGTTTAGCCAAACAGGGATATCGGGTTGGACTCATTGATGCGGATATCTATGGACCCAGCATGCCTACCATGCTCGATGTAGTTGGGCAACGTCCGACCATGGTGGAAATTAACGGGAAATCTTTTATCGAACCCATTGATCAGTACCGTGTTAAGCTCTTATCCATCGGTTTTTTTACGGACCAGGAAAACGCTGTGGTTTGGAGAGGTCCTATGGCTTCCAAAGCATTAACCCAAATGATCACCGAAGGGAACTGGGGAACGCTGGATTATTTACTCATCGATCTGCCCCCAGGAACAGGGGACATTCACCTTTCCTTATTGCAAACCTTGCCATTAGACGGCGTAATTATCATTAGCACCCCCCAAGAGGTGGCCTTGGCTGACGCGCGACGCGGCATCAACATGTTCAAAGTAGATGGGCTCAACGTGCCGATTGTAGGAATTGTGGAGAATATGGCCTGGTTTACACCCGAAGAATTACCCGACCATAAATACTACATCTTTGGACGCGACGGGGCCAAGAATTTGGCGGAAGGCATGGGCATCGCATTTTTGGGTGCCATTCCGTTGGTGCAAAGTATTCGAGAATCCGGAGATGTAGGCCGCCCTGCTGTGTTGCAAGAGGATTCCCCCATGAGCTTGGCGTTTGATGAATTAGTTCGTAATTTTGTTCAGCGCATGAAAATCCTGAAACCTTAATGTTTTCCATGGAGGAAATTACCTCGAAAGTTACCGCTGCCATTGCTCTGATTCGCCCTTTCTTGAACGAGGACGGAGGAGATGTTGAATTAGTGGAAGTTACGGAGTCGTTTGAGGTTAAGGTTCGCTTGATGGGTTCTTGCCGCGACTGTTCTATGAAGCAATCCACGCTAAAAGGGGGCATTGAAGAAACGATAATAAAAGCCGTTCCCGAGGTTCGATTCGTTGTGGCCGTAGAGGATTAACCCTAAAGCTTAAGCATACTTAATAAAGATGTTCTTGGGTTCGGTAAAAAACCGCAGTGCCTCCCAACCTCCTTCACGTCCAACACCCGAATCTTTCATCCCGCCGAAAGGGGTTCTAAGATCTCGAATTAACCAAGAGTTGACCCATACAATTCCCATGTCCAATTGATCTGCCATACGATGCGCCACGTTGAGGTCTTTGGTCCACACCGAGGCCGCTAAACCGTATTTTGTCCCGTTGGCCATTTTCACCACTTCGGACTCGTCATCAAAAGGAAGTAAGGTCACCACCGGACCAAAAATTTCTTCTTGGTTAGTTCGACATTCATTTGAAAGCCCTTCAATGACGGTGGGTTGGACAAAATATCCTTCGTGGTAAGGCGCTTCAAGTATGATCCTTGAGCCTCCTGTTAAAATTCGACCACCTTCTTCTTGGGCTAAATCGATATACCCCAGGATTTTCTCCATGTGACTTTTGGAAACGACAGCGCCTAATTGCGCCTTGGGATCGGAAGGATAACTCACCTTGGCCGAGGCGACCCAATCTACAAAAGCCTGTTTGAAAGCATCATAGATCTTTTGGTGAACAAAAATTCTTGAACCACAAAGGCAAATCTGTCCTTGGTTCGAAAAGGACGATTTAAAAATTTCTTTAACCGTTGCTTCGATATCCACATCGGGAAAAACGATGGTCGGATTTTTGCCGCCCAATTCCAAACTCATTTTTTTGAACATGGGCGCGGCAATGCGCGCGATGTGTTGGCCTGTGGCGGTCCCCCCGGTAAAGGAAATAGCTTTAATCTGAGGATGTGCTACGATTGCGTTTCCTATTTCAGGACCGAGACCGTGCACGATATTCAAAACCCCTTTGGGTAATCCTGCATCGTTGGCAATTTGCCCTAAAAGATATGCAGTGTACGGGGTGATTTCACTGGGTTTTGCGATTACGCAATTTCCTGCGGCCAAGGCCGGAGCAATCTTCCAAGAAAACAAGTATAAAGGAAGGTTCCACGGGGAAATGCACCCAACAATTCCGATAGGGCGGCGGGTAGTGAAATTAATTCCAACCTGCTCCATATAATGCGATTCTGAAGCAAAGTGTTCGATGGCTGTGGCAAAAAAATGAAAATTTGAAACCGCTCTTGGGATATCTACATGTGCCGCTAATTTTTCGGGCTTACCATTATCCAGGGATTCTGCTTTCACAAATTCATCCATGCGAGCTTCAATTCCTGCGGCCATTTTCAGTAATATAGCACTTCGATCTGTAACCGAACAATTTGACCAGAGGGGAAAAGCCCGCTCAGCAGCTTCCACCGCTAATTGAAGGTCGGCGTCATCCGATCGTGGAATCTGGGAATAGATGTTTCCTGTGGAAGGATTTATATTATCGAGGTATTGTCCGGAAATGGGCGCTATTAAGCTTCCATCGATATAGTTTTTAAGGAATTCCATGATAAAAATTAAACTGAAAAATGAAGGAATTTGTGTTAAAATTAACGAATCATGACCACTTTTACGGGTTATGTTCTCCTGGTAGTTAAATAAACGCCTAAAAATACCACCAACATGAGGCTCAAGGTGGTGATATTAATGGCCGTAGTGTAATCTTCAGCCCAGCCTATTTTAGCAAACAACCAGGAGAAAAGCATCACAAAAACCGGTTGCACATAAATGAACACTGAGGCTACGGTCGAACTCACATACTTAAGTCCAAATACGGTGAATAAATAAGTTAAAAAGGTAACACCAACAATCACAAACACAATTTTTAGCCAAACTTCGTAAGGAATGAGGTTTAAGCGGGTGGCAGCCAAATCTCCATAAAGCGGGGGGAACATCCATAGAAAAAGGCTTCCAAAAGCAAAAACCCAAGTAATCACAAGCAGAGGCGGGTATTTTTGCATCAAGGGTTTTACCAGAATCAGGTAAATAGCGTAGCTTAATGAGTTCCCGACAAGAAATAGGTCGCCTAGTTTTGCTTGAACGGTACTTGATCCATAAAGGGTGAGCGCCATTGCGCCCATAGATCCGATAAAAATTCCTAACCACTGTCGGGGAATCAACCGTTCCCCTAACCAAAAATACGATAATACCGACACCATAATGGGATTCATTGCCATGATAATTCCGGCATTCATGGGGGAGGATGCATTGAGCCCATGGAAAAACAAGAGCTGATTGATGGTGACCCCGAAAAGCCCACAAGCCAATAAACGCAGCATATCTTTTCGCGCTATACGAACGGTTTTAAGGAATAAGGCCACCAATGCAAATAATAGCAAGGCGCCGAGGGCTCGAAACAAGATGAAGACCGTGGGACTCAGATACGTGGGCATCACCCCTTTTGCTAGGACATGGCTCGCACCATATATCATGTTAACGGCCAACAATGCTCCGGCAGCCCAACGTTCCTTGCTTACTTTCTCCAAAACAACAGCCTTGATTTTACGACAGATCCTCTGAATTCATCGAGTTTTTCGTTCACGCCATGGTCTGCGAAGCGTTGCATCAATTTCTTTACTCCCTTGGCTTCTTTAGCCTCCTTTTCACGCTTTACTATGGGTATTAAGGCCCTGAAATAGATAGGACCATGATCGGATGCCAAAGGCTTTTCCAAAAGCGCCAAGGAAATGGGCTCCGTAAGCAAAAGAGCTTCAAATCCAGCCGCTTTAAACCGGCCTTCAGGCACATTTTTAAGGGAAAAAGTATGCCCATGAATAGCCCAACGACCTTGTTTCAGGTAATTTTTTATGGATACCAAGGTTTCCAAGGCCCACTCAAAAAGCGGGTCTCCCAATTCAGAATTCCAATACGCTGGCAAAAGAAGGTACAACTCAATACGCGCAAATGCTGCGTATTTCGCGGCCACGGGCATGGTATACTCTCCCAAATCTGTGGTGAACAGCAGTTTACCTTTCCCTTCGGGAAAGCACAAAAGCCCCAAGGTTTCCGCTTTCCATACCACGGATTCGACTTTTATTGAAAACAAGGTTTCGATTTGATTAACGCGCATTTCCTCGGAATTTTTTCATGTAACTCGTATCTGTTAAGGAATATAGAAAGGCGATTAATTGTTGTTGTTCTGTTTCGCTCAACGTAAAGGGACGTATGTTGGTATTTTGGCCTTTGGGGTGCTTTCCTCCCGCTTGGTAATGCCTGAGCACATCTTCCAGAGTTTGCCTACTGCCGTCGTGCATGTAGGGATACGTCAAGGCGATGTTTCTCAGGGTTGGAACCTTAAAGAACCCTATATCCGCACTGTCCAAATGAATCCGAAAACGTCCTTTGTCCTTCCCATATTCCGCATATAGTCCGTTGTTTTCTGCCTTAAAATTCGTAAAATAAGGTGCAGGATGACATTGTACACAATAAAGGGAATTGAACAGCTTCATGCCTTCTTTTTGTTGGGCGCTGAGCGCATTTTTGTGTCCCTTTAGGTATTGGTCATAGGGGCTGTTGAGGGAAATTAAGCTTCGTTCAAAGGCGGCAATACTTCGGGTTAGCACCCAAGCATCAAAATCACGGTTAAATATTTCCTTGGCTGCTTGTTGATATGCTGGGATTTGCCGCAGTTTTGGGATGAGTTCTTTCATGTTATGTCCCATTTCGTTGGGTTCTTGAATCGGGACAATGACTTGTAATTCCAAGGTCTTCAAATGCGCATCGAACATGACCGTTTCTAAAAAAGCGCTATTGAGTAACGTAGGCGCATTGCGTTCGGCAAGCAGTCCTCCAATTCCTTCGGCAAGGGGTTTACGATCCGTGAAGGCAAATTCCGGCCGATGGCAG
>RFQF01000106.1 GCA_009925805.1 Flavobacteriia bacterium
ACCAACATATTTAGCAATCACATGACTTTGGTTAATTAACACACCTACTACAAACCAAATAGGAAGTCCAATGGCTACAGAGGCAATGTATTTAAATGCTCTCTCTTTACTGCTAAATAATTGAAAGAAATTTCCTTTTTGAAGGTTTTGCCTTCTCATACTTTTAAACATGCCACTCTCAAAGGCCCCAACCCTAAGTAATAGAAGGAAAATGCCTAATAATCCTCCAACAATATAAGCCATTTGCCAGGCCTTCATATCCAATTCAAAATATTCGGCAATATCTCCGCCACTGCCACCAACAAGTCGGGCTGCTACTCCTCCAAGGGCTCCAAAAGTTACAATTACCATGGTTCCCCAACCGCGATTTTCTTTATCCATGCTTTCTACAACCAAGGTGATACCAGCACCAAGTTCACCTGCAAGCCCAATACCTGCAATTACCCTGCAAATAGCATAACTAGTTGTATCTGTGACAAAAGCATTAGCAAGATTGGCAAGAGAATAGAGTAGGATAGAACCAAATAACACTTGGATTCGGCCTTTTTTATCCCCTAAAATTCCCCATAATATCCCGCCTGCAAACATTCCAATCATCTGAAGGTTGAACAACATTTTTCCGGTAGATGCTCGAGCAACATCGGATGAATTCGGGAGAATGCTGGCTAAACTCTCCGCTTTTACTACGCCAAAAAGGACTAAGTCGTAAATGTCAACGAAATATCCTAAGGAGGCTATGGTAACTAAAATGAGCGATTTTCGCGTAAAAACAACTTCTTTCATAGGCCGCCAAGGTAGAATTTTTTTGCTTATTATCGAACCATGTTATATGGAAAAGAATGGTTATTTTCGGAGACGTAATAATTTGATTTTATGGAAATAAACAGTGCGGAACATTCACCGGAAAAGAAGCCTTGGTATAGGTTGCTCTACATTCAAGTAATAATTGCCATTGTGCTTGGGGTCATGCTCGGGAAATATTGGCCAGAACCTTCCATTGGTTTGAAAATCTTGGGTGATGGATTTGTGGCTTTGGTTAAAATGATTATCGCCCCGGTCATTTTTATTACTGTCTCAACAGGCCTTGCTTCCATGAATAACTTAGCATCGGTAGGGCGTGTCACGGGTAAAGCCATGCTTTATTTTATTACCTTCTCCACATTGGCTCTTGTGGTTGGAATGGTGGTAGCCAATGTAATTCAACCGGGACATGGTATGAATATCGACCCCTCTACCTTGGATCCTAAATCCATTCAAGATTACGTAAGTGCTTCCAAGGAGCATTCCTTCTCGCATTTTATCATGAACATTATCCCCACCTCGCTATTGAGTTCACTTACCGGGGATAGCATTCTTCAAGTTCTTTTTGTTGCTATTTTGTTCGGCGTAGCGCTGTCGATGACCCAGGAAAAAAGTCGTCCTGTGATCGATTTTTTAAACGCTTTGTCGCACCCCATCTTTAAAATAGTTTCCATGCTCATGAAATTAGCCCCCATTGGCGCCTTTGGAGCGATGGCATTTACCGTGGGAAAGTATGGGTTAGATGTATTGTGGAACTTGATTGGATTAGTGGGAACATTTTACCTGACAGCGGTGCTTTTTGTGGTGGTCATTCTTGGAACGGTGGCTTGGTATAACAAATTCAATTTGTTTAAGTTGCTACGCTATATTAAGGATGAATTGGTGTTAGTATTGGCAACCAGTTCTTCGGAATCAGCCTTGCCAAGTCTAATGACCAAGCTTGAGCGATTGGGATGTTCAAAACAAGTGGTAGGTTTGGTGGTGCCAACAGGTTACTCCTTTAACTTGGACGGCACGAACATATACATGACTTTGGCCGCACTGTTCATTGCCCAAGCTTGTAATTTTCCCCTAACCATTTACGAACAAGTGTTGCTTCTGTTGATTGCGATGCTTAGTTCCAAGGGTTCTGCCGGGGTAACAGGCGCAGGTTTTATTACCCTTGCTGCAACTTTGGCCGTAGTAAAGGGGTTTCCCGTGGCAGGCATTGCGCTGATTTTGGGCGTCGACAAGTTCATGTCGGAATGCAGGGCGTTAACGAATTTCATAGGAAATGCTGTGGCGACCCTTGTGGTGGCACGATGGGATAATCAGTTGGACGAAGAAATCTTAAAACGGGAGCTGCGCTGAGGTTGATGTCAAGAATAATGGTAATTTCGTAGTAAAAGGAAAAAATGGTGCATAATTTATCCCAGCAGGACTCGCTCCTTGGAAATTACATGGCGGAGTTGCGCGATATAGAAATTCAACACGACCCCGTACGATTTCGCTTGAATATGGAGCGAATTGCGGAAATCATGGGATACGAAATTTCAAAGTCATTGCCCTACAAGACAATCAGCGTAGAAACACCTTTGGGAGTTTCCAGCGACCGGGTATTGCAGGAGCAACCTGTTTTAATTACTATTCTTCGGGCTGGTTTAGCCATGCATACCGGGTTGATGCGTTGCTTTGATCGTGCGGAGAGTGCGTTTGTATCGGCCTATCGAAAGCACCTCACACCTGAAGAGTTCGAAATTTACGTGGAATACTTGGCCGCCCCAAATTTAGATGGGAGAATCTGGATAATCAGCGATCCAATGCTTGCCACAGGAAATTCGATGAATACGGTTTTCGATGCGTTGATCAAAGTAGGAATTCCTAAAAAAATATTCCTAGTTACGGCGCTCTCGACGCATCAAGCCCTCGCGAAAGTGCGCGCGCATTTCCCACCAAATACCGATATTTTTACCGCAGCCATTGATGACGAATTAACGGCACAATCCTATATCGTTCCGGGCTTAGGGGATGCAGGCGACCTAGCGTTTGGCGTAAAAGTATAAGGAGCAATCAATGGATACATCATGGGCGCTTTTTTGGGGCATGTTTTTGTTAGGGACCTTTAAATTTCTATTCGCAGCAACCCCAGGAGCTACCGTAAATCATCCTTTTTGGAGTACCGTGTTGGCTGTTTGTCTTGGGGGTATTACCAGTGCTGCGTTATTTTTCTATTTAGGAAAATGGATATTTCGAATGATTCAAGCGCGAAAGGAGCGTGAATTAACGAAAAAAAAGAAAATCAAAATACGCAGAAATCGATTTATTCTTGCGGTTAAATCGCGCATTGGTTTTGTGGGGTTATGCCTGTTTTCTACGGTTTTGTTTCCACTTCCTTTGGGGGTTCTTATTTGTGCACGATTTTACGGCAATCGAAGATTTGCCTTTCCTTTAATTACGCTAGGAATCGTCATTCATTCGATTCTGTTAAGTTCCATTTGGTATGGCATACTCTGATAGGCATATTTTCTTTGATTTAGACCGAACATTGTGGGATTTTGAAACCAATTCCGAGAATACCCTCAAATACCTGTTTCAAGAGCTGCAACTTCATGATAAAATACCCACCTTTGAGCGTTTTCATAAAGTTTATAAGAAGAAAAACCAGGCGCTATGGAAGCAATATGCCTCCGGCGCTTTAGCCAAAGAAACCCTGCGGTATGAACGCTTTCGAAGCACCTTGAACCACTTTTCCATTCGTGAAGAGGATTTGGTTCATGCGCTAGGCGACGCTTATGTAGCGCTGTCACCAAAACAAACTGCTCTGGTTCCTCATGCGAGAACGGTTTTGAACGACTTACAAACCATGGGTTTTACGTTACACATTATTACCAATGGATTTATCGAAGTTCAACATGTGAAATTATCGGAAGCTGGATTAAGCCCTTATTTCTCCTCAGTGCTTTGCAGCGAGGAAATCGGTGTGAATAAACCGCATCGAGCTATTTTTGATCATGCTTTATCGGTTGCCCATGCTTCAACTTCCCATAGCTTAATGGTGGGCGATGACTACCGT
The DNA here is from genome assembly GCA_009925805.1 of Flavobacteriia bacterium. GTDB lineage: Bacteria > Bacteroidota > Bacteroidia > Flavobacteriales_D > Crocinitomicaceae > UBA952. The sequence goes on from RFQF01000106.1 coordinate 3,854, forward strand.
GCCGATGTTTTGGGAGCCATAAGAGCCGGTCTGCAGGCAGTATGGTATCAAAGCGATCCGCAGGTTAAATCAAAATTTGAAAATAAGATACATTGCTTAACTCAACTACCGTTGGTCGCGGCTAAGCTATTGGCATGATTAGCGGTTTCTTTCTTGCCTAGATTTTTCGAACATGGCAATTCCCGCTGCCACACCCACATTCAACGAGCTTGTGGTGCCCGACATTGGAATTGCTACTCGGAGATCGGCCATATTCAAAAGATCTTGGGTAATTCCGTCTTCCTCCGATCCTACGATAAGTACAATTCCTCCACGTAAATTCGCACCGTCGATGGACACTTTCGTTTTTTCGGTTACGGCCGCTATGCGTATACCCAATTGCTGTAAATGAAATAACGTGTTTTTAAATTGGTCGGTTTTACATACATGAATTCTGTTCAGCGCTCCCGAGGAAGATTTTACTGCATCGGCGGTTACCAAGGCAGAACCTTTCGAGGGAATTAACAACGCATGCACGCCCATACATTCAGCGGTTCGGGCAATCGCGCCAAAATTTCGTACATCCGTGATTCGGTCCAATGCCAGGATGAAGGGTTTTACCTCCTCCGCCAACCATTGTTCCGCCAAACTTTCGATCGATTGATATTCAATGGGGGATACATATGCCACGATTCCCTGGTGATTTCCCGAGGTAAGCTGATTCAGTTTCTGAATGGGTACGTATTGTATTACGTATTCATTCCCGGTTAAAAACTCCCGAATTTCTTCAAACCCCTCTTTGGTAATTCCTTTTTGAATTAAAATTTTATTGATTTCGCGTTTCGCTTCAACCGCTTCTTTTACACTGTGAATGCCGTAAATGATGTCCGATTTTTCCTTTCGAGGATAATTTTTGGGTGTTGTTTTATTCATTTAAATTGATAGTCAATGATTACTTGATCCCCAAGGGTTACAGCCACCGGACATGATTTTCCAGCGGCAATGATTTTCTTTCGGGTTGTTGCGTCCCAAGAATTGTCCTTAAAATCAACCAACAGAACAATTTTCGCTATCCTTCTTGGATTACTTGCCATGATTTTATCAACCCCAACGTTTATTTCACTGAGTGCGATTTCATGTTCCTTGCAATAAATACCCACAATGGTTAGAAAACATGATGCAAGCGATGTGGCCAACAAATCGGTGGGAGAAAAATAGGCGCCTTCTCCTTGATTGTCTTTAGGAGCATCTGTCCGTATCCGTTCACCGGAGCTGTGCTCCGCCTCGGTTCTTAAAGAACCCAAATAGGTTACCGTGGATGTCATGACGCCAAATTTAACCATTGTTTGGAGAATTACGGTTTCTGTTCGATTTGTTGGGTGCAGGTTTGCGGTTTTTTCGCGAATTTTGTCTTCAACATGGAAAATACTCCACGAATAAAAAAACCTACGTGGTTACGCGTGAAACTCCCCGTAGGTGAAAACTACAAAAAAGTACGCGGCTTGGTTGACCAACACCAATTGCACACGATCTGTGAAAGCGGTAGCTGCCCCAACATGGGCGAATGTTGGGGGGAAGGAACAGCTACTTTTATGATTTTAGGAAATGTTTGTACTCGGTCTTGCGGTTTCTGCGGGGTGCAAACTGGAAAGCCTGCTGAGGTGGATCCTTTCGAACCTGGAAAAGTAGCACATAGCGTTAAGACCATGCAAATCAAACATGCGGTCATCACCTCCGTTGATCGCGACGATTTGAAAGACGGCGGTGCTGAAATTTGGGTCCAGACCGTACGAGCCATACGGCACCAATCTCCTGGAACAACGTTAGAAACATTAATTCCCGATTTTGCGGGAAAATGGGAAAACCTTCAAGCCATCATTGATGTAGCACCGGAAGTTGTGTCCCATAACTTGGAAACCGTACGACGGCTAACAAAAAACGTCAGGGTTCAGGCGAAATACGACCGTTCCTTGGAGTTGCTCTTTCGCTTAAAAAAAGGAGGTATGAAGACCAAATCCGGGATTATGTTAGGATTAGGTGAATCCCAGGAAGAAGTGATTGAAACCTTGGAAGATTTGAAAAAAGTACAGGTAGACATTGTTACGCTCGGACAGTACCTACAACCTACGGTGAATCATTTGCCCGTGGTTGAATTCATAACTCCGGAGCAATTCAATGTGTACCGCGAAATGGGATTGAAAATGGGCTTTCGTCACGTAGAAAGCGGACCTTTAGTTCGTTCTTCGTATCATGCCGAAAAGCATATTTTATGAAGAAGTGAACATAAGAATAAATTATATGTTTTTTAATCCATGTTTTTTGCGTATTTTGGCAAACTATTTCAAACAATTTAATAATTGATCGAATGAAAAAAAGCGTTTACCTTGTTGGTGTTTTAGGATCCGTTCTTGTTTTTAGCCTCATGTTAGCCAGTTACTTAGGTAAAGAAAACCGTGGTTTTTACAAATCGTTGTCGGTTGTTATGGGTGGTGAAGAACAGTCTGAAGAAGAGGAGGAACATGCAGACGAAGCCTTGGAATGGTTAAAAGCACGGTACATTGACGTGCAGACAGGTCAACCCGTTTCTCAACAGAAGTTGATGGAGATTCGCAAGAAAATTAGCCAATTGGAGCACTCGAAAAGCATCTCGTTTACGGAGGAAGGACCCGACAACATTGGTGGTAGAACCCGTGCGATCCAAATTGACCGAACCAACGTAAACCGGGTTTGGGCAGGAGGCGTTTCTGGAGGTTTATTCGTTTCATTGAATAAAGGAAATCTTTGGAATCGCGTAGACGCTTATTTTGCGGCTGGTGCGAATCCCTACATCTCTTCCATGACACAAACCGCTGATGGTACGTTTTACGTGGCTACAGGGTCAAATCAAGAAGGGTGGAATGGAAACGGGGTTTGGTATACTACCGATTTTGGTGCCACATGGAATGTTATCCCTGGAACCAGCAGTTGCACGCAAATTGTAAGTTCAGATGTGCCCTCAAGTGCCCCGCTGGTTGAATACGCCATTTCTGCGATTAAAAACAGTTCGAATAAATACTCACTTTACGCGGTTCGAACCAACTCAAACCTCATG